>JBILJA010000012.1:0-29221 GCA_044368775.1 Burkholderiaceae bacterium | reverse complement strand
TGCCTGATAATTTTTTGTCAGCATTGATATGCTCAATGGCAAGGTTAACGCCTGAGCTAAAGACCTGTCCGTATTCAGCATTCGCTCCGCTGAGAGGAAAGGCGGCACCAATGGCGTAGTCTTTGGCCAATGCGGGTGTGGCCAGCGCAGCATGCACTAAGGTCAAACCAATCAGTAGTTTTTTCATCTTTGTCTCCGAGTTTATAAATAGACTTCTAGTTAAATAGAATACTAATTTTTTATTGTGTTGTGACGATTATTGACAAGCAACGCTTTCTTAAGGCGTTCGACCTAGCAACTCTTTTAAAATTTCATCCGTATGCTGCCCAAGCAAAGGCGCAGCGCGCTTGTACTCAACCGGCGTCGCAGAAAAATTCATCGGGCTCGCCGTGGTGGGTGAAGTCCCGCCTGTAGGATGCGGAATATTTTTCCAGATTTCTCGTGCTTTGACCTGTGGGTGATCAAACACTTGGTCAATCGTCTGAATCGGACCGCAAGGGACACCCACGGCCTCCAGTTTGGCGATCCATTCATCGCGCTTTCCCGAAGCCATGATTTTTTCTAACACTGGGATCAGTTCGTTGCGATGAATAATCCGTTGACGATTCGTGACGAACTTTGGATCGGTCCCATATTCGGGAATGCCGATGGCACCACAAAAGGAACGGTATTGGGAATCGTTGCCGACCGCCACAATCATAAAACCATCAGAGGTTTTGAATACCTGATAGGGGACAACGTTTTGGTGGGCATTGCCGGCGCGCACAGGCGCCTGACCCGTCGTCATATAGTTCAAATTTTGATTGGCCAACATCGAAATATGACAGTCAAGCAAAGCGATATCAAGATGTTGCCCAAGGCCGCTGTGATTGCGCTCTTGAAGGGCAGCAAGAATGCCGAGGGAGGCATACATGCCTGTAATGATGTCCGTCACCGCGACGCCCGCTTTTTGCGGTCCGCCACCGGGGAGATCGTCGCGCTCACCCGTGATACTCATTAGACCGCCCATGCCCTGAATCATGAAGTCATATCCAGGACGCTCAGCATACGGACCCGTCTGACCAAACCCGGTGATCGAGCAATAAATCAAGCGTGGGTAAGCGTCCTTCATACTTTCATAATCGAGACCGTATTGCTTGAGTCCACCGACTTTGAAATTTTCCACCAGGATATCGCAGTGTTTCGCTAGCTCTTTCACGAGCTTGATGCCTTCTGGGCTAGCCAAATCAATTTCAATCGAACGCTTGTTACGGTTGGTGCTGAGATAGTAGGCGGCTTCGGTGGTGTCGTTGCCGTACTGATCTTTGAGAAACGGCGGACCCCATGCACGTGTGTCATCGCCAAGCTTGGGTCGTTCGACTTTTATGACGTCGGCACCAAGATCTGCGAGGTTTTGTGTACACCATGGACCTGCCAATACTCGGGACAGGTCTAGGACACGTATTCCAGCGAGAGGTGCACGGCGTGTGTGTGGGTCTTGCTGTTTCACATCCGAGGTCATGCTTTGATTCCTGCGTAGCCATGGCTTAAAACAACGATGTCGCGCTCGGCGACCTTGGCTCTGAAGCGGACAGCATCCTTGCCATCGCGCCAAATTTCGCATACCAGTGTTTCACCAGGAAAAACCGGCGAGGAAAAACGAGTGTGCAGGGCGGTGAGTCTTGAGGCGTCGTTGTTGCAGGCAGTCTGCACAATCGCCCTCGCTGCGACACCATAGGTGCATAAGCCGTGCAGGATCGGACGTGGGTAGCCTGCGCGCTCAGCCACACCGGGATCGGCATGCAGAGGATTGTTATCCGCGCATAACCGATAGATCAGTGCAGCTTGAGGCAAGGTGGGCAACGCGCATGTCATGTCCGGAGCACGATCTGGCGTCGCTTCAAGTGGTGCAGGACTATCGTCAGAGTGACTGAGGCCCCCATCACCGCGACAAAAAGTCGTTGACCCGATAGTGACCAGAAGCGTGCCGGCAGCATCATGTAATGTGCGTTCGGATAAAACCAGTGCGCCTTTGTCGGCGCCCTTATCGATCACGTGCGTGATCCGCGAGCGACCGATCACGCGCCCCGCAGGCGGCAAGGGCTTGTGAATCGTCAGGCGCTGCTCACCATGTACGAGCTTGACCCAATTAATTCCGGCTTTTGGATCTTTCATCCAAAAGCCGGGATAACCCAGCACCACAGCCATGGTTGGAAAGGCCTGCATGTCTTGCTCGTAGACATACTTCAAGTGATGCGGGTTGGTCGGCTCCTGACCGAAGCCAATGCCGAGCGCATACAAAATACTGTCGTTCTCGGTGTAGGTGCGATCGACCTCGGGAAATACCCAGTTTTTGATCAGCTGATAATCCATGATTAGATCGGATCCCAGTCAATAGCGTCGGGTGAACGCTCAAGCGCCATAAAGTGATGACGCATCGCGGGTGCGGCGATTTCGGCGATGGCTTCTGGCGTCCAGCCGGTGCTCATGTGTACGGAGCGGATAGGACGCGGCTGGCTAAACAGCATGATTTCGTTTGCGCGCACGCCGAAAATTTGACCGGTCACTTCTTTTGCTTGATCGCTACCAAGGTAAACGGCCATAGGTGCGATTTTATTGGCTTCCATTTTCTGAAGCTTGGCGACACGTGCTTTTTCCTCGTCGGTGTTGGCGGGGATCGAGCTGGTCATGCGGCTCCAGGCAAAAGGGGCGATGCAGTTGGAGCGGACGTTGTAGCGCTGCATGTCCAATGCGATAGACTTGGATAATGCTGCAATGCCAAGCTTGGCAGCTGAATAATTTGCTTGACCCAGGTTACCAATCAAGCCCGAGGTCGAGGTCATATGCACGAAAGCGCCTGACTCTTGTTCGCGATAGTAGTTCGCAGCCGCGCGGCTGACAAAGAAAGTGCCGTTGAGGTGAACGTCAATCACTTGGGTCCACTCTTCTTCACTCATTTTGTGAAATACGCGGTCGCGCAAGTTGCCGGCGTTGTTGACGACGATGTCGATGCGTCCAAAAGTCTGGACAGCGGTTTCGATGATGTTGTGGGCGCTGACGCGCGTGGCCACGCTATCAGTATTGGGTACAGCTTGACCACCTGCTTTAATAATTTCATCGGCAACTTGTTGCGCCGGTCCGGCTCCTGAGCCTTCTCCGGCAAGGCTCGCACCGATGTCGTTGACGACGACTTTAGCGCCTGCAGCTGCCATCGCCAAAGCAATGCCACGTCCGATACCACCGCCAGCACCGGTCACGACAACAACTTTACCTTCTAACATTCCACTCATCAAAAGCTCCATCCATTTAATTAAATTACGAAATCGCAATCAACAACGTCAACGATTAATTCGGGTAGATATTGCCCTTTGTAATCACGCCTTCCCACATTTTGTATTCTCTGTCGATCGTGGCGCTCAATGATTTGGCATCGCCTTTATCAAGTGAGTAACCGCCAGTTTCAATCGATTTGATGAATTCAGGATTGCGCTTCACTGCCTCAACTGCGGCAGTCAGCTTGGTAACGATCGGTTGGGGCATGTTTTTAGGACCAATCACAGCAAACCAACCCACCACTTCGAAATCAGGGATGCCTGCTTCAATCATTGTGGGGATATTGGGTAAGCTTGGATTGCGTTGTCTCGACGTCACGGCCAAGCCACGGGCTTTACCGCTATCAATAAAGGCTTTGCCAGTACTTGTAATGTCAAACATAAAGGTCACCTTGCCTCCCATTACATCCACCATTGCAGGCGCGTTGCCTTTATAAGGGACGTGAAGCATTTCGGTCTTGGTGGATTGCTTGAGCAACTCGGCAGATAAATGATTGGATCCGCCAAAACCCGCTGAACCAAAACTGACTTTATCAGGATTTTTACGGGCATAGTCAACTAGCTCACCGACATTTTTTGCCGGAATTTGTGGGCCGATCAACAACACGTTTGTATAGTTCACAACGGGACTAATTAATGTGAAATCAGTGCGCGGATTAAAGAGTTTGCTGCGCTGAACGATGGGAGAAATCGTGAGGCTTGGGCTCGCGACAAAGTTGAGCGTGTAGCCGTCAGGTGTCGCTTTTGCCGTTACGTCGGCACCGATTACACCACTTGCTCCCGCTCTATTTTCCACAACAACGGTTTGCTTGAGTTCATCACCAAGGTAGCGCGCGAAGACACGTCCAGTGGTATCAACAGGTCCGCCCGGGGGGTAACCGACGATTAGTTTGATCGGGCGATCCGGCCAGTTGGCCTGCGCTTGTGCTGAGGCGGCAACTCCCAAGGTAAAAGCCAAGCCACAAACGAATTGCAAAGCTTGCGAGATTTTTGATTTGAATAATGTAGATTTCATTGAGTATTCTCCTTAAATTTAATTAATTTTTGCGCCGGATTCTTTTACAGCCTTATTCCACTTCGTAAGTTCTACTTCGATGTGCTTGCCAAAATCGGCAGGTGTCGAGCCTACCATTTCATAGCCGTTCGCATTGAGTTGCGCTTTGATTTTCGGATCAGCGCCAACGTCGGCAAAGGCTTTGCTCAGAGTATTGATCGTGGCGGCTGGCGTACCCGCTGGGGCCAAAATGCCATACCAGACGTTGACTTCAAAGCCCGGTAAGGTTTCAGCAACGGTGGGGACATCGGGCAGGATCGAAGCGCGTTTTGCTCCTGTCACGGCAATAGCTTTTAGTTTTCCTGTTTTGACCTGCTGATAAGAGGTTGAAATGCTGTCGAACATGAAGTTGACCTCGTTGCCTAACATGGCGATGACGGCTGGACCACTGCCTTTGTAGGGGATGTGGGTCATTTGGGTGCCCGTCTGTGACTTAAAGAGTTCGACGGCAAGGTGACTCGTGTTGCCGTTGCCAGCAGAGGCATAGGACAGTTTGTCTGGGTTTTTCTTGGCGTAAGCGATGAGCTCAGTAATTGTGTTGGGAGGTGTTGCAAGCGGCGCGGCAACCAGCAAGGGTAGAGTCGCCACGAGTGACACGGGAGCAAAATCTTTGCGCGTGTTGTAGGGCAAAGAGGGGTACAGCGCATCATTGATCGCGTGCGCGGTGAGCACCATCAGGATCGTGTTGCCATCTGGTTTGGCCCGCGCTAGGAACTGTGTGGCGATCGTGCCGCCAGCGCCTGCTTTATAGTCTAAAACGATCGTACGTCCCAGTTTCTTTTGCAGCTCCGGCAACATAGGACGCGCAAGCATGTCCGCGCTACCACCTGGTGGATAAGGAATGATCAACGTGAGCGGTTGATTAGAAGCGCTTTGCGACCATGCCAAACTGTGTGCAACGAGCGTCGCCGCGCCCAAGGCCAAACGCAGACCGATTGAAAATTTGTTGTGCATTGTTGTCTCCTCGAAAGTGACAGAGCCCAAATGGGTCTCTGCGCAAATGAGCGTGTTTCCGCCCTTGTTAGGTTTATTTTCTTTATTGTGACTCAAAGAAGCGTCACCGCAATGGATGATTACACGTAGTTTGGATTGCCTTGTGCGTCGCGGCAAATGACGGCGAGTTTGGCCGACGCTTTCAACGGAGCGCCCGTTTTTTGTTGCAACGCCTCGAATGATAGCCCTTCGATGATCGCACGCACCTCAAAACCCGCTGGTGTGACATCGATGATCGCTAGGTCTGTGTAGACTTGATTCACCACGCCTGCACCTGTCAGAGGGTAGGTGCACTGCAACATGAGCTTGGGTGTTTGGTCTTTGGCGACATGCTCCATCATCACAATCACGTTACGTGCGCCAATCGCCAAGTCCATCGCGCCGCCAATCGCGGCAATCGCATCGGGTCCACTCGTGATCCAGTTTG
This sequence comes from Burkholderiaceae bacterium, assembly GCA_044368775.1. Taxonomy (GTDB): domain Bacteria; phylum Pseudomonadota; class Gammaproteobacteria; order Burkholderiales; family Burkholderiaceae_B; genus Zwartia. The sequence continues at coordinate 23,436 of JBILJA010000012.1, read as the reverse complement.
CCAGATCGCCATTGGCTGCCACTTGAAATCCGCCTAGTACTGAATAATCAAGATGACCGCCACGCATCATGGCAAAGGAAATCGTGTGCTCGGTAATGGAGGCCCCAGCCAGAAGCGTAACGGGGGTGCGGCTTGCGTTAATGAGATCAAAATCGATCTCGTCGCCGACGGCCGCGCGACCCATTCCCAAAATGCCGTTTTCGCTATGCAGCAAAATCTCGCGGTCTTGAGGTAAGTAATCTGCGACCTGCGTAGGCATTCCAATACCAAGATTGACGATCGAGCCATCTGGAAAATCATGGGCTACAAGGTAAGAAATTTCGGCGCGCGAAAGCGGTTTAAAAGGGCTCGTTGTAGCTGCGCTCATCGCTCGCCTCCAATTGCAACGACTGATTGAACGAAGATTCCAGGTGTCATGACGGTTTCGGGGGCCAATTCGCCGAGCTGAACAACGCGATTAACTTGAGCGATCGTGTGTTTGGCGGCCATGCACATCACGGGTCCGAAGTTCCGAGCGGCCCAGCGATAGGTCAGGTTGCCCCAACGATCGCCAAGGTTTGCCCGAATCAGAGCGAAGTCTGCATGAAGGGGCTGTTCAAGTATGTAACCCTTGCCATTGATCACGCGTTGCTCTTTACCCTCGGCAATGAGCGTGCCGTATCCTGTTGGTGTGAAAAAAGGACCTAGACCCGCTCCGGCGGCGCGAATTCTTTCGGCTAGCGTTCCTTGGGGCATGCATTCAAGTTCGACTTGACCTGCTCTATAGGCATTGGCAAACACATCCGAATTGGCTGGGCGAGGATGTGAACAAACGACTTTGCGCACGCGGCCCGCTTTGATCAAGCCGGCGATCCCGGTTTCGTGTGTGCCTGCGTTGTTACTAATGATGGTGAGTTCGCGCAGGCCTTTATCGAGCACGGCGCTCATCAGTTCGAAAGGAATGCCTGCATCACCAAAGCCGCTGATCATGATGGCCGCGCCATCTTGGATCGGCGCTACCGCTTCTTGCAGGGATGCTTTTACCTTGTCGAGCATGCTGACTCCAGAAAAGACTTTCGGTCAAAAAAGACGCAAATGCGCCTTGTATTAGGGTTTTCATCAATATAGTGACTGGCTATGTCATATTTTTTCTTGATTGTAGGGGGATTTTTAAATTACGAAAGTCGGCGGGGATTTTCACTTGCGAAATGCGGTCTTCCAAAATGAAAGACGGTTTTCCAACTGAGGGGCGTTAAGATTACGTGTACAGGAGAATACGCATGGACTTGACTTGGACCCCCGAAGAGCGCGCCTTTCGCGAAGAAGTGCGTGCATTCGCTCTGGCAAAACTACCCGCTGATTTACGCGCGAAAACCTTCGCTCACCATCGTCTCAAGCGCGACGATTATTTGCGTTGGCATCGTATCCTCGCCGAAAAGGGTTGGGGAGCGCCGAGCTGGCCCAAGGAGTACGGCGGCACAGGTTGGAATGCCGTGCAGCGCATGATTTTTGAAATCGAGTGTTTCAAAGCGGGCGCGCCTCGTTTGTTACCTTTTGGTTTAGGCATGATTGGTCCGGTCTTGATTAAATACGGCAGTCAAGCTCAAAAGGACCGTTATCTGTCCCGGATCATCAATGTCGATGATTGGTGGTGTCAGGGTTACTCGGAGCCCGGCTCTGGTTCGGATTTGGCTTCGCTCAAAACACGTGCCGAACGTGTCGGCGATCGCTACATCATCAACGGTCAAAAAACATGGACGACGTTGGCGCATTACGCCGACTGGATGTTTTGTTTGGCCCGCACGGATCCCTCAGCCAAAGCGCAACGGGGTATTTCGATGATCCTGATTGATATGCGTCAACCTGGTGTGCAGGTCAGACCGATCAAGACACTCGACGGTGGTGCCGAGGTCAACGAAGTTTGGCTTGAAAATGTTGAAGCACCGTTGGAAAACCTCATCGGCGAAGAAAATAATGGTTGGACCTATGCAAAATATTTATTAGGCCATGAGCGTAGCGGTATCGCCGGCATTGGACATTGCCATCGCGAACTGGCGATCTTGAAATCACTCGCAGAGCGCTCCGTGGAGAGCGGCGAGTCTCTCAGTCTAAACTCTAGAGTACGAGACAGCATCAATCGTGTCGAGGCGCAAGTCTTGGCGCTTGAGATGATGGTGCTGCGTGTGGCGGCTGATGAATCAAGCGATCCGGGCCCCAAAGCCTCCATCCTGAAAATTCGTGGTTCTGAGTTGCAGATGGAGTTGGCCAAGTTGCAAATGCAAGTCGCCGGCGCGGATGCGTGGCCTTACGATCCACAATGGATGCAAGCCGAGTCAGAGTTTCACGGCCCTGGGCCCGAATACTCCGCAGCTGCAGCCGCTGCGTATTTTGATATGCGCAAGACGGCGATTTACGGCGGAACCAACGAGGTTCAAAAAGGCATTATCGCCAAGCAAATTATTGGGGTCTAGGAAACATCATGGATTTTTCATATTCAGAAGAGCAACGGATGTTGACCGACAGTCTGCGTCGTTTGGTCGCAGACAATTGGACGCGTCCCCTGCGTCGGGCGCGTCAGGCAGCAGGCAAGCTTGATGTGGCTGCGTGGGATAGCCTAGTCGAGCTTGGCATAGGTGGTTTGCTCGTCGCAGAGGAGTTTGGTGGTTTTGGTGAGACACCTGCGACCATGCTGGCCGTTCATCAAGAGCTCGGCCGTGGTTTGGTCAGCGAGCCTGTGATCTCCAGCGCAGTCATGGCCGTAACCCTGCTAGGTGAAAGCGATAACCTCGCGCTTAAACAGCAATGGTTGACCGCGCACGCGGAGGGCGAAGCGATTCTTGCGGTGGCCTGGCAAGAAGAGGGCGAACGCGATTCGCAACAACCGTTATCGACGCGTGCGACGACGACACAAGACGGTTTTCAGCTGGATGGCAAAAAGATTTTGGTCTGGCATGGTGCAGGCTCCGATGCCCTGCTCGTGTCGGTCGTGCTAAATGGGGAAATGGCGGTTCTTTTAGTACCAACAACGAGTGCTGGCATCCAGATCTCGGACTATCCAACTTTTGATGGTGCGCGTGCGGCAACGGTGACGTTTGAGCGTGTATCGGTACCGGCCAATAACTTGATCGCCAAAGGCGCAGCTGCCCAAGCCGCGCTGCGTAAAGCGTTGGATTTCGGCATCGTGGCGCTGTGCGCGCAGGCCTGTGGCGCCATGGCATATCTCACCGACAGCACGATTCAATATCTCAAAACACGCAAACAGTTCGGACAACCCTTAGCCAATTTCCAAGTATTGCAGCATCGCTTGGGTGAAATGTTGATCCAATCTGAAATGGGTTTGTCGATGACCTATGTGGCCACGATCGCGTTGAGCGAGAATGATGCAAACAAACGTAGTCGCGTAGTCTCGATGTCCAAAGTCGAGGTGGCTGCCGCCGCCCGTTTTGTGGGTGAGGCTTCTGTGCAATCACATGGCGGTATGGGTGTCACGGACGAGCTCGAGGTCGGCGATTATTTCAAGCGTTTGACCTACCTGGAGATGTTGTTGGGCGATACGAATTACCACTTGCAGCGCATGCAAGATCTTGAAGCTTAAAAAGGAAGTCAGCAGATGTCGACGACAGATTTAAATGCCTGGCTTGGCAAGTCCCAGACTGTAGTGGATCGCATGGATCCTGGTCATGCCGCCTGTATTGCCGCCACGCTCGGTGAGTCCGCACCTCAAGTCGGTCACGTCGTTCCCCACCTCTGGCATTGGGCCTTTTTTCTGGAGACCGTGCCAATCGCGCAAACGGGTCTTGACGGTCATCCCGCTCGCGGAAGTTTTCTCCCGCCCGCAGATAATCGCAATCGGATGTGGGCGGGTGGGCGTGTGACCTTTAATGAAGGACTCCGCGTTGGCATCGAGGCTCAAAAAACTTCAACGGTGCTGGCGATCAAAGAAAAACAGGGTCGCACAGGATCTTTGCTGTTCGTAACGGTCAAGCATGACATCACTCAAGAAGGCAAGCTCGTCATTAGCGAAGAGCAGGACATCGTGTACCGCGAGCCCAGCCCTCCAAAGCTCCAAGGCACTGAGCCTGCGCCTGCGGCGCAATGGAGCGAACCGGTTGATCCGAGTCCCGTATTGTTATTCAGATACTCGGCTGTCACGTTCAACAGCCACCGTATTCATTACGACCATCCTTATGTCACACAGACCGAGGGTTACCCTGGGTTGGTGATTCACGGTCCCTTGATCGCGACGCTGATGTGTCGTGCTTTCGTCAAGGCGAACCCCGCCGCTCAGGTGCGGCACCTTGCCTATCGTGGTTTGCGTCCATTGATCGCACCAACACCTTTCTCGGTCGCCGGCATGATCGCGACGCCTGGTGAGGCGAAACTTTGGGCCGAACAAGAGGGCACACTCGCCCATCAAGCAGAATTGAGGTTTGAAGCATGAAAAAAGCAGGACCACGCCCACTCGATGGGATCACGGTTGTCAGTCTGGAGCATGCGATTGCGGCGCCTTTTTGTACGCGACAACTTGCTGACAACGGCGCACGCGTCATCAAGGTTGAGCGTCCCGGTGTGGGCGATTTTGCCCGCAAATATGATGAACGTACCCGTGGCATGGCTTCGCATTTCGTGTGGACGAATCGCTCCAAAGAAAGCCTGACGTTAGATCTCAAGCATGAAGACGCGAGTCCGATTCTCAATGAACTTTTGGCCGAGACCGATGTGCTCGTGCAAAATCTAGCGCCTGGTGCGGCTGCCCGTATGGGTTTGTCGTTCGAGGCTTTGCACAAGCGTTTCCCTAAGCTGATTGTGTGCGATATCTCGGGGTATGGTGAGGGCGGTCCCTACGAGACAAAAAAAGCCTACGACTTGTTGATTCAAAGTGAAAGTGGTTTTATTTCCGTGACAGGTTCGCCTGACGCACCCGCCAAAGCGGGTTGTTCAATTGCGGATATCGCCGCCGGCTCCTATGCCTACTCAAGCATTTTGAATGCCTTGTTATTGCGTCATAAAACAGGCCTGGGTAGTCATCTTGACGTGTCCATGCTTGAGAGTATGGTCGAGTGGATGAGCTTTCCGTTGTACTACGCGTTCGAGGGTCAAACACCCCCACCACGCGCGGGTGCTGCGCACGCCACGATTTATCCTTACGGTCCCTTTCCGGTTGGCGACGGTAGTAACGTCATGCTTGGACTTCAAAACGAGCGCGAGTGGCAAGTCTTTTGTGAAAAGGTTCTCAAGCAACCTGAGTTGGCCAAAGATCCCCGTTATGACTCAACCTCCAAACGTGTCGCGAATCGGGATGGTTTGCGAGGGTTGATTGTTGATGCGTTTGCAAAGATGACGATTGACCAGGTCATCGAGGCGTTGGAAAAGGCTCAAATCGCGAATGCCCGCGTCAATGAGATGAAAGATGTCTGGGCACATCCACAACTCAAAGCCAGACAGCGCTGGACTGAGGTTCAGACGCCCGTGGGTGCGTTGCCTGCATTGCTGCCTCCAGCGACTAGCAGCGCCTTTGATGCACGCATGGATCCGATTCCGGATATCGGTGAGCACACGCTGTCGATCTTAAAGTCTTTGGGTGTCAGCGATGAGATTATTGCCAAGCTTGAGGCGGCCAAGGCCATTTAAACCAGAGTGATTTCACTCAAAGCGGCCAGAGTTTTTGGTCGCTGCATTGCGCGAGCAGCTGCGCAACGTTGCCTTGCTTGAGAACAAACTCAGGCATGAGGTCATTGAGTGGTTTGAGCACAAAGGCTCTCTCATGCATGCGTGGATGCGGCAAGGTGAGTCGTGCTGTTTCCATCGCGACGTCCTCGTACCAGAGCAAATCCAGATCGAGCGTACGGGGTGCGTTGCGAAATGGACGCTCACGTCCATGTGCCCCCTCAAGTGCCTGCAAGACCTCAAGCAGAGCCAGTGGTGCGAGATGTGTGTTGATGCGTGCGACTGTGTTCACAAAGGTCGGACCCTGCGCATCGACTGGATCGCTGCCATAAAAAGGAGCAACTTCTAATACTTCGATGCCCGGCGTGCTGTTAAGCGCTTCGAGCGCGCGTTCTATCGTTTCACGCGCTTGACCTAGATTCGCGCCTAAACCAATCAAGGCATGCACAGGCATATTTTTCAATGCCTAGCTGATATCAGAGGGTGGTGTGCGTGTGGCCCCCGAGGTTTCCCGCGGGCTACGTCTGCGACGGCTACGTGTGCGAGGGCCCGTCGTGTTTGACTCTCGTGGAAGTCGGCTTAACTCTTCGAGCATTTCTGCGCGAGCATCGTCGTCGGCATTCGCCAAATCCATCCACCATTGCGCGAGAACGCTGTCGAATTGGTGTGCGGCCGCGCGAAGCTGAAGGAAATCGACCGCCGCTCTAAAACGAGGTTGCTCAAACATGCGCCAAATTGATTTAGGTAGACGTTTTTCAAAACGTGGTTGCATAAACCAAATTTCTCGCATGTCTGCACTAAAGCGTTTTTGAATAGCGAGCTTTTCTGTTTGCTCGTCAAGCACTGAGTCCGCAGCGTCCATCAGGCCTTGGATAGAAGGTTCGCCAGCGGCGATGCGTTTTTTCCAGCGCACATCCACTTGATACCAAAGCAGGGCGGCGAATAAGAAGCTTGGACTGACGGTTTTACCGCTACGCACGCGTTGATCTGTTCGTTCAAGCGCGAGCTCGATAAACTCTTCGCCACCAGGTTGCTCGAGTACCACATCGAGTAGAGGGAGAATGCCTTGATGCAAACCATCTTGACGTAATTGCGTCAGGCACTCCATCGCTTGGCCACAGGTCAACAGCTTGAGCATTTCATCAAACAGACGCGAAGCGGGAACGTTCTCAATGAGCTCGGCCATCGAAGCCAACGGTTCTTTGGTGTCAGGTTCGATTTTTCCCTTGAGCTTGACCGCGAAGCGGACAGCGCGCAGCATGCGGACAGGATCTTCGCGGTAGCGGGTGCGGGGGTCGCCAATCATCCGCACAATACGATGCGTAAGATCATCGACACCGTTGTGATAATCGATGACTTCTTCGGTTGTGGGGTCGTAGTAAAGCGCGTTGATAGTGAAGTCACGTCGCGCGGCATCTTGCGCATGCGTGCCAAACTCGTTGTCGCGTAGGATTCGGCCATGACCGTCTGTGGATTGCAGTTCGGACGCCGGCGCTCTAAAGGTGGAGGTTTCAATGATCTCCTGACCAAACACCACATGGACAAGTTGGAAACGTCGTCCGATGATGCGCGCGCGTCTAAAAAGCGGACGGATCTGTTCGGGTGTCGCATTGGTGGCGACGTCAAAGTCTTTGGGTTCGAGTCCAACGATCAGGTCCCGTACGGCACCACCCACGATGTAGGCTTGATAGCCCTCGTGTTGCAGAACCTCGCATACCTTGATCGCATGGCGAGAAACGATGCGACGATCTATGCCGTGTTTTTCTTTATTGATCCGTCTTAAACCTTGTGATCTCTGACCAAACAACTGACCAACAAAGCGTTTAATGGTGTCTGTAAGCATTAGGATTTATCGTCGGCTAGCTTGTTAAAAAGATTGAGCACAGGCCAGTCGCGCTGTTGCGCCACGGCGAGCAAGCTCTCGCTCGGATTAGTCACAACCGGATGCGTGACGACTTCGAGCAAAGGAAGGTCGTTGATGGAGTCGCTATAAAAGTAAGACGCGTCGAAGTCCTCAAGACGTTGACGTTGTCCCGCAAGCCAGTGATTAACCCGAACAACTTTGCCATGTTTGAAACTGGGTGTGCCCAAAATTTTTCCCGTATAACGTCCAGCAATGAACTCGGGGTCCGTAGCGATGAGTGTTGGCACACCAAAAGCGCGTGCGATGGGTGCGGTCACGAAACTATTGGTGGCGGTCACAACGGCGCAGAGATCTCCGGCCACCAAGTGTTGTTGCACCAGTTCGATCGCGCGCTGCGTCATCGCGGGCCGAATGACCTTTTGCATAAACTCTTCGTGCCAGGCTGCGAGCAAGTGTGGCGGATGGGCAGCAAGCAAACCCAACATAAATTCGGCTGCTTGCTCTGCGGTCAACTCACCCGCGTTGTAGCGGTCCATCAACTCTTCGTTGCGTCGCAAGGCTTCGGCGGGATCGCCGGCGCGTCCGGACTTGGCCATAAAAACAGCCCACTGATAATCACTATCAAGAGGCAGGAGTGTGTGGTCAAGATCGAAAAGTGCAAGTCTTTTGGAGGTCATGATTGTAAAAATTCTCGGTCTGTCAGCATTTGGCGCACAAGCGGCAGCGTGACGGTGCGGTGTTTGGAAAGCGAATACCGGTCCAAGGCGTCCACCAAAGCGAAAAGTTGCCGGATATCACGGGTGTAATGCGTCAACATCCAGTCCAGTATGTCATCGGAAAGCGGCAAGCCAAGCCTGAACGCATAAGCGGTGAGCGCTTCGAACTTTTCCTCATCCGTAAGCGGCTCAAGTCGAAACACGAGATCCCAGCCCAGGCGAGTGCGCAGATCTTCGCGCAGAGACATCATCATGGGTGCTCGATCCCCAGTCACCACAAGCCTGAAAGCTTGGTCTGTCGCGGCGAGCTCGCGCCAGTGATTGTACAGGGCAAAGACCGCAGACTGTTGTTCAGCGGTCATTTCCTGGATATCGTCGACTGCGATGATTTCAGCGCGGTTCAGGTCGGCGGACAGGGTGGCTAACGCCATGATGTCCGTCGGGGGGGTCGTGGTTTCGATGAGATGGGCTTTTTTATCTTTGATGACGGCCTGGAGCAAATGGCTGCGCCCACAGCCCGGAGGACCCCATAAATACAGCGCTCGACCCCGTGACAAGCCCTTGGCTGCAGCGATGGCTGCAGCGTTCGCGCCCACGACCGTGTTGTCCAAACTTGGACTTTGGGCGGGTGTAATCTCTAGAAGTAACTGCCGACTCATCGACTCATCGTAAAATTGGTAAAAATACGGACGAAAGTTCACAATTGTCACACAACCACGGCTTTTTCCCATGACTCAACCTCAAGCACCTCTGACTTACCGCGACGCTGGCGTCGATATTGACGCGGGCGACGCCCTTGTAGACCGTATTAAGCCTCTGGCGGCGCGCACGATGCGCGAGGGCGTTTTGGCTGGTATCGGTGGTTTTGGCGCACTTTTCGAAGTGCCAAAGCGTTACAAAGAACCTGTCCTCGTATCGGGTACGGATGGCGTCGGGACCAAGCTCAAGCTTGCGTTTGACTGGCAGCGCCACGACACTGTGGGGATCGATCTGGTTGCCATGAGCGTCAACGACATTCTGGTCCAGGGCGCTGAGCCGCTCTTTTTCCTGGATTATTTCGCCTGCGGTAAATTGTCCGTCGATGTTGCAGCCCAGGTCGTGGGCGGTATCGCCAAGGGCTGCGAATTGTCGGGTTGCGCCCTGATCGGTGGTGAAACGGCTGAAATGCCTGGCATGTACCCGGATGGGGAATACGATTTGGCCGGTTTTGCCGTCGGCGCCGCGGAAAAGTCTGCCTTGATCGATGGTAAATCGATTCAACCGGGTGATGTCGTCCTTGGATTGGCCTCAAGTGGCGCGCATTCCAATGGCTACTCTCTCTTGCGCAAAATCCTGCAGCGCGCCAATGCGCGCCCAGAACAAGACTTCCATGGCCAGCCTTTAGGCGATGTCGTGATGGCGCCCACGCATTTGTACGTGAAGCCCGTCTTGGCTGTGCTCAAGGATTTTGGAAAACAAATTAAAGGTTTAGCGCATATCACCGGTGGTGGTTTGCTCGATAACGTCCCACGCATTCTTCAACCTGGTTTACAAGCGCGCTTGCACCGCGATGCTTGGCAAATGCCCAAGTTATTTAGTTGGTTACAGCAACAAGGGGGCGTTGCCGATACTGAAATGTATCGCGTGTTCAATTGCGGAGTGGGTATGGTTGCCGTGGTGCCTGCCGCTCAAGCAGAGGCGATCAGCCAGGCCCTCAGAGCACAGGGTGAAACGGTCTATCAACTCGGAGAAATTGCTGAGTGCGCGGCGACTGATGCGCAAACGGTCGTGCTTTAAGTCAAGGCACAATCGTTCGTTTATCGATCAGTTGACTGACGATTGTTAAGGCTTGCTCGCATGCACCAGGGGCATCCGCCTCAACGGTCATGCGCTCTGGCAGGCTTCGCAGCCAAGTCAGCTGTCTTTTCGCGAGTTGTCGAGTCGCCGCGATGGCCTGCTCTCTCGCTTGTGCTTTCGTGACATCCCCGTCCATCATGGACCATAGTTGTCGATAGCCCACGCAGCGGATCGAAGGTAAATCCGTATGGAGATCGCCTCGCGCGCGTAAAGCCTCGACTTCTTTAATCAAACCCTCTTCGAGCATCTGATCGAATCGTAATTCGATACGTTGATGCAAGTGGCTACGCTGCGCGGGCTCCAGGCTCAACGTAATAGTATTCAGGGGCTGATCTGTTTGTGTAGAGACGTTTAGTAATTCGGACATGGGCTTGCCACTCAGATGCCAAATTTCAAGTGCCCTTTGAATACGTTGACTATCATTGGGCGAGAGTCTCGTTGCCGTGATGGGATCGATCTCACTAAGCTGCGCATGCATTGCGGGCCAACCGATCGCGACTGCGCGTGACTCCAGCTCCTTTCTAAGCGCAGGGTCTGCTGTGGGTAAATCATTGAGCCCTTCACGCAGTGCTTTGAAATAAAGCATCGTGCCGCCCACCAACACTGGCATGCGTCCACGCGCACGGATTTGTGTCACGCACGCAAGCGCATCGCGTCGAAAAGCGGCAGCCGAATAAGCTTCGAGGGGATCCAAAATGTCCAATAAATGGTGAGAAACTAGTGCGCGCTCCTTGCGTGAGGGCTTGGCCGTGCCAATATCCATGCCGCGATAGATTGTGGCCGAGTCGACATTAATCAGCTCGCATGGCCATGTTTCTGCGATCGCACGTGCGATCGCGCTCTTGCCACTGGCCGTCGGTCCTGCAATGCAAAGTAATGCGGGCGCTGTCATTGACCGCGCAAAAATAATTTGTCCAAGTCCGATACGTTCCAATGAATCCAGGTCGGACGTCCATGATTACATTGATCGGCGCGTTCGGTCAGCTCCATTTGGCGAAGCAACGCGTTCATTTCTTCGATTGTTAATTGGCGATTGGCGCGCACAGCGCCATGACACGCCATAGTCGCCAGCAAGGTGTTGCGTTGTTCGGTGAGAAGCTGACTCGCGCCAATCTGTTCAAGATCTCGCAACACGCCCCGCGCAAGCGCTTCAAGATCGCCGCGCGCAAGCATCGCGGGGACAGCCCTTAGTGCCATGGCTTGCGGTCCCATGGCGGCCATTTCAAAGCCTAATTTTTCTATTTCCGTTTGGTACTCTTGGGCGAGTGCGAGCTCTTTTTCAGTGACATGAAATACGACTGGGACCAACAGACTTTGTTGAGGAAGTGTGTGTTCATCAAGCGCATTTTTCAATTGCTCATAGACCACTCTTTCGTGCGCAGCGTGCATATCAATCAATGCAAGTCCTGACTTGGTCTGAGCCAAAATATAAATACCATGCACTTGGGCGAGTGCGCGGCCTAAGGGCCAGTCCGGTGCAGGCTCATCGAGAGGGGCGTACAAGGTCTGCCATGCTTGGGATGAGGTGGAGTTGGCTTGACCTGCTTCGCGCAGTTGAAAAGCGCGCTGAGACGTGGCCTGCCAAGACGACGCGGTAGAGCCCGAGGGCGCGAACGCGGTGGGCACAAAGGCAGAGTCGCCCGTGCTCCTAGTATCGTAAGAGGCGTCGATTTCAGTCGCGGATACGCTCTGCGCGCCTGCGACACCCGCCAACGCTTGCGTCACTGTTTGTTGCACAAAGCGATGCACGGCACCGGAGTCGCGAAAACGTACTTCGTGTTTAGCGGGATGGACATTGACATCGACGGCAGTTGGATCCACATGAAGAAAAAGTACAAAGGCAGGCTGCCGATCTCCGTGCAGCACATCGGCATACGCACTTCGTATCGCATGTGAAACGGTGCGATCGCGAACATGCCGACCGTTGACAAATAAAAACTGACGATCCGCGCGGGCGCGGGCCGCGGTAGGGCGGGTAACAATGCCCATCAGTGAGATCAAGCCGCCTTGGGCATTGACTTCGATACCGTGTTCGTTAAATTCTGAGCCCAACACATCGCTGATGCGTTTGAGGGCAGAGGTGGGAAGCCATTGGCGTACGGCGCGATCGTTGTGAAAGACACGGAATCCGACTTCAGGAAAGGCGAGAGCAATGCGTTCAATCGCATCGATACAATGGCCAAACTCAGTGGCCTCCGCGCGTAGAAATTTACGTCTTGCTGGGACGCGATCGAATAAATATTTAACCTCAACCGTCGTACCCAATGCGCCAGAAGCGGCCGTAGCGTCGAGCGTACCGGGCTCGAGGCACCACGCATGCTCAGCGTCTTTGGTGCGAGAAATCAGTGTGAGTTGGGAGACCGCTGCGATTGAAGCGAGTGCTTCGCCGCGAAAGCCCATCGAATGGACAGACTCGAGCTCTTCGAGTGAACTGATTTTGCTCGTGGCGTGACGCGTGAGCGCGAGAGCGAGTTCGTGTTTCTCGATCCCGCCTCCATCATCAATCACAGCAATCCGTCTGATACCACCCGCCTCGAGTCGGATCTCAACGGTTTGAGCGCCCGCATCGACAGCATTTTCAACTAATTCTTTTAGAACGGAAGCAGGTCGTTCGATGACTTCACCCGCAGCGATTTGACTCACAAGCAAATCGGGTAGGGCAAGGATGGGACGGCGCGGCGACATCATTAGCCTGTGCTGGCTAGGTGCGGATTCGCTCTGAAAAACTGCTGAATGCCATTGTTGATGGCAACGGCAAAGCGCTCTTGCGTTTGCGGGCTGCGTAGCAGTTGTTCTTCGGTTGGGTTGCTAATAAAGGCTGTTTCTACTAACACCGAAGGCATATCAGGTGCGCGCAGGACTGCGAAACCAGCACTTTCAACCTGTGGCTTGTGCAAGCGATAAACGCCGCGCAGTTGATCTAGCATGGTCGAAGCGAGCTGCGTCGAGTCTTTGATTTGGGCTGAGGTCGACAAATCAAGCAAAATTTTTGCGACTTGATTATTTTGAGTTTGAATATTGATGCCGCCGATCAGATCGGCAGAGTTTTCTTTTTCAGCGAGCCATTTTGCCGCGGTACTTGAAGCGCCTCGCTCAGACAGGACATAGACAGAGCTTCCTCCCGCAGTGGGGCGCGGAAACGCATCAGCATGCACTGAAACGAAAAGATCCGCTTTCACCCGACGCGCTTTTTCAACGCGCACATGGAGAGGCACAAAAAAATCGCCATCTCGGGTTAGAAAGGCTCTCATGCCTGGTGTTGCATCAATACGGGCTTTAAGCTTTTGGGCGATCGCCAGGACGACATCTTTTTCTCGTGTGCCACCCTTGCCAATCGCGCCCGGATCTTCTCCGCCGTGACCGGCATCGACTGCGATGGTGACCATGCGACGACGACCGAGTGCCGTCGGGTTTGTGCTTGGACCTCGGTTTGGGGTAATTGGAGGTGCGACTGATTGGGGAATCACAGGTACAGCAGCCATACCCGTGCCCTTGGGATTCTTACTGATGTCACTGAGTACGCGGGCAAGTGGATCTTCGTCCAATTTTTTTTGCGGCATTTTTTTCAGCAACGCCGCGAGCGGATCTTGCGCGACTTTCGGGTACAGATCGAGCACGAGGCGAAACTTATATTCACCCACTGGCTTGAGTGTAAACACCTGCGGTGCGATGGCCTGTTTTAAATCGAAAACAAGACGAATCACATTGGCGCGATTCTGCGCGACGCGCAGCGAGCTGATAAAAGGATCGTCAGGGCGAACTTTACGCACTAGGTCGTTGAGTGCGGGGTTCATTTCCATCCCTTGAATATCCACGACCAAGCGATTTGGGGTTTCAAGGGTGAAGTGTTCGGCGCGCAACTCGCTGTCGAGCTCGAGCGTGACGCGGGTGTAATCATCCGCGGGCCAGGTGCGCACGGCGAGGAGCTTTGCTGCCATTGCGACGCGAGGGATCACGGGTAAAAGTAAAATCGTGGCAGCGCCTAACAAACGACGACGGGCAGGCGCTTTCAGCGTTGCTGAGAGTCCTGTCTTATCTGAGGCAGTGCGTCGATCCATTGAAGTCCCTTCACCGTGTATGCACTTAGCGTTGCCCGTCGACCTTGGTCGGCGTAAAACAAATGGATTAATAGATCCGGATGTCCTAAATAATCGCCCGCGCGCTCTGGCCATTCGATCAAAACAATTGCGCGATTATTGAGTAAATCCCGAAATCCAACATCTAACCATTCTGTGGGATCGCTAAATCTATAGAAATCAAGATGATACAAGTATAAGTTAGAAACTTCATAAGATTCAAGTAGCGCGTAACTCGGACTCTTTATTCGCCCAGAAACGCCACAATGTCGCAAAAAAGCCCTTACTAAGGAAGTCTTTCCTGCACCGAGGTCGCCTTGCAGGTGAATGCGCCCGCCGGCTTGCGCACCGGGGCTCAAACTGGACGTAGTCGCTTGTAGGTCTGCCGCGACGAGGGCAAGTGCCTGACCGAGCCGGTCTGTGGCGGCTTCGTCGGGTAGCTCGAGCGTGAAAGTGTTGAGGGGCGACAAGGGCATCAAGATCGATTTTTCTGGTTGAGCACGGTCAAATTGCAATGGTGGTGAATGCTACTATTAATTTCTCATTTCGCGTTATTGCATCCTTCATGCGTACTCAGGAATCAAGCGCTGTCAGCGCGTTTATCGATGCCGTTTGGCTCGAAGACGGTCTGGCGGCCAACACGCTCTCGGCTTACCGTCGGGATCTGTGTGCGTTTGAGCAGTGGTTGCAGCTCGAGCGTGGCATCTCCTTGGACGCGGTCTCTGGTGCTGACATTGAGTCTTGGTTCGCCGCGTTGCATGCGCATTCCAAACCGAGTACAGCGAATCGTCGACTTGCAACCCTACGCCGTTATTACCTCTGGGCCATTCGCCACCAGCGTGTCACGATCGACCCTTGTTTGCAACTGACGTCAGCACGTCAACCTTTGCGCGTTCCCAAAACACTCTCTGAAAACCAAGTCGAGGCGCTACTCAAGCAACCCCCTGTGCATACGCCTAGAGGTTTGCGTGATCGCGCCATGCTTGAGGTCTTGTATGCCACAGGCTTGCGGGTATCCGAACTCGTCAGCGTGGGGGTCATGGAAATCAGTTTGTCTGACGGTGTGCTTAGAGTGGTGCAAGGCAAGGGAGGTAAAGATCGCCTTGTGCCTCTGGGCGCCGAGGCTGCGCATTGGATCACCACCTACATGAAAGAGGCGAGGCCCGTCTTGCTCGGTCCACGCACGAGTCCGGCGATGTTCGTGACTGCGCGAGGGGTGGCGATGACGCGTCAATCTTTTTGGTTGTTGATAAAAAAATATGCTTTGCTTGCGGGTGTGCGGGCACCGTTGTCACCCCATGTCTTAAGACACGCCTTTGCCACGCATTTGCTCAATCACGGCGCGGATTTGCGGGTTGTACAAATGTTGCTTGGCCACGCGGATATTTCGACGACGCAAATCTACACGCATGTGGCACGCGAGCGCTTAAAGAGCTTGCATGCGCAGCATCACCCGCGTGGATGAGGGACTTGCTAAACTACACAACACGCCGCCGTAACTCAGTGGATAGAGTACCTTCCTCCTAAGAAGGGAGTCACACGTTCGATTCGTGTCGGCGGCGCCATTCCAGCCTTTTTCTGATTCTGTCATGACAACAACAAATAGCACGGTAACTGATCCAGGCAAATTGCTTGATAATCCGCTTGCGTTCAGAACGATTCTGATGGGCACCTTCATTGTGTTGTTGGCGATGGGAATTCGCGCCACAATCGGTTTATTTATTCAGCCGATGGGACTTGAGAGGGGCTGGGGTCGCGAGGAATTTTCGCTCGCCTTTGCGATACAAAATCTCGTGTGGGGTTTTGGTGCGATTGGTGCGGGTATGATGGCCGATCGCTTAGGTTCGGGACGAACGATCGCAATGTCCATTGTGCTCTATGCGCTTGGTTTAGTGGGAACTCGCTTGGCGAGTACTGAAATGGAGTTTTATCTGACCGCGGGTGTCTTGATCGGTCTTGGTCAAGCGGGGACGACCTTCGCTGTGATTTTGCCGGTGATCGCGCGTACCGTGCCTTTAGCGCATCGCAGTACTGCGATGGGTATCGCAAGCGCCGGCGGTTCGCTTGGTCAGTTTTTGGTTGTGCCAGCCGGCCAACTGTTGATCGACACAGTGGATTGGACAGGTGCCTATTGGGTCATGTCCGCCGTGTTTGCCGCCACGCTTCCTTTGGTGTGGTTCCTGCGCGGCAAACCAGCCGCAGGCACGGGGCCTCAACAGTCCATGTTTTCGGCGATTGGACAGGCGTTGCGGCATCCGACGTTTCACTTTCTGTTTTGGGGTTATTTTGTCTGCGGTTTTCACACCGCTTTCATCACGCTGCACTTACCTTCCTTTGTGGTGGACAAAGGACTCAATGCAGGCTCGGGGGCGATTGCGATCGGCTTGATCGGACTGTTCAATGTTTTCGGTTCCTTTGCTGCGGGCAAACTCGGCGGCATCTATAGCAAAAAGAATTTATTGGCAGGTATTTACGCCATGCGCTCGGTGGGTTTGATTTGGATTTTGCTGATGCCGACCACACCCTTTGTGCTGTATGCGTTCGCAGCTTGGATGGGTGTGTTTTGGCTCGGAACCGTTCCACTGACGCTAGGTCTTATCGCGCAGATCTATGGTTTGCGGTTCGCAGCCACCTTGTCTGGTATGGTCTTTCTTGGACATCAACTCGGTAGCTTTATCGGAGTCTGGCTCGGTGGGCAAATACAGTCGAGCACGGGTAGTTATGATTTAGTGTGGTGGATGGCGATTGCTTTGTCGTTAGTCGCAGCGGCCTTGTGTTTACCCGTGCGCGAAAAACCTATCGCGATCAAGCTGCCTGGTATGACGAGTCCCCAAACGACTTAAACCTTGTCTGGGTAAGCCCTTGCACAACTCACTTTTGGAGATCTGACTATGACGCAGCACGTGCAGCAGTCTCAGCAGTCTCAGCAGTCTCAACTGATGCAGCATGTTCAGGTCAAGCCTCGCGTTTCAATGTGGCTCAGAGTCTCGCTCGGCGTCATGCTACTTGTTGTGCTGGTGGTGGGATTTATGGGGTATCTCACCCCGGCTATGCGCGTGAGTTGGGAAGCCGTCGCTTCCATGTGCGGCTTTTGATCAGGATTTATGATCAATCTCAATACCTATCCTCGGGTTTCCTTTTCCGAGCTCTCACAACTCGAGGCGGCTCAGACTACTGTATTGACTGTCAATAACCGCCTAGCCAGACGCATCGTTCAAGATTTTGCGCGGCTTACGCGAACGCAGACTCTGGTGGGTGAAATTCCTGTCATCGTCCCGTTGTCGGGTTGGATTTCGCAGCAGCTCGTGCAGGCGAGCTTTCATGAGTCGCTCGCTTCGCATGCCGTTCTTCTCGACGCCTTTGGCGCCCAGCTGTTGTGGGGAAGAGTGATCGACGAAATCGAAGCCGAAGAGCCGCTTCTCGATACGCAACAAGCGGCCATCGCCGCGCAACAGGCGGACAAACTGATCGACGAGTGGAAGATCGAGGTCGATTCGTCATCGTCGACAGAAGAGCATGCGCACTTCATGTTGTGGCGCGAACGCTATCACCAAGAGCTCGAGCGCCTAGAGGCCCTTGATCCTAATCTTGCAATTGAGCGGGTGATCGAGCATGTGCGCGAGGGGATTCCAGTCAGGCCGCAATTATTGTTGGCAGGCTTTTCTGAAATCACACCAAGAATGGCGGAATTGCTCGAGGCCTTGAGTGAGCGTGGTGTATCAGTTTCTATCTTGGAATCAGACACACCAATACAAGCGCAATTGACACGCACGATGCTTGATACGGCTCAAGAAGAATGGGTGGCGGCGGCACACTGGGCGCGCACCGAGCTGGAAAAAGACCCCGAGGGTCGCTATGCCATCGTCGCTGTCAGCCTTGAGGCCGAAGTTGCTTTTGCGCGCAGAACCTTGATGCGCGTACTGCAGGGGCAGAGCGCTGCGTTTGAGCCCACTGCGCAGCGATTCTCTTTCAACGTGGCGGTGGCAAGACCTTTATCGGAGTGGCAGGCTGTGCGCGCGGTGTTGGCCTGGCTGCGTACTTTTGTGTTGTTTAAAGAACAACGCAAAGCGCGCGCGAGTGACCTCGGTGCGGCTTTGTTGGCAGGCTATTGCGCTGGCGACTTGGCTGAATTGGGTGAGAGAGCCAACGTCGATGCAGACTGGCGCCACAACCAAGTCGGTGAGATGGGTGTGATGGCGTGGTCTAAAAAGATTGAGCGCCTTAAATATCTATCTCCCGCATGGCAGCTTGCCTGGCAAGCCTGGGCAGCGATGCCGCGCAAGGCATCGCTGCGTTTTTGGTCGGCGTCTTTTCGTCAAACCTTATCAACACTTGGCTTTCCCGGACGTGCTCACCAAAGCTCGACCGTATATCAGGTGATTGAGGCGCTCGATCAACTCTTCGAGCGCTTCGATGCTTTATCTCCGCTCTTACCCTCAGCCTCTGCTTCCGAGGCATTGAATATTCTGGCTCGTTTTGCGCGCAGTATTCCCTTTCAGCCGCAACGTGATCCAAGTGCAAGACTTGATGTGCTGGGCATGTTGGAGGCCGAAGGTGGCCGTTGGGATGGCGTATGGATATTAGGTCTGACCGATGAGGTGTTTCCCGCTATTGCTAAACCTAACCCCTTTATCCCCTTGTCTGAGTTGCGCCGAGTCGGTGCGCCTAGGGCGACGCCAGAGCGCGAACGCGAGTGGGCGGCGCACATGTATCGACAGTTGTGCGCGCTCGCTCCCACGGTGGTGGTGAGTTCGGCGATGCACGAGGGTGAGCGCGGCTTGAGACCTTCGCCTTTAATTCAAGGCATCGCCTTAAGCCGTTTTGCTCAATCATCCATGATCGAGACACCAGGTTGCGCGGCACTTGAATCTCTCGAGGATGTCCAGGCTCCGGTTCTACGGGCTGAGGAAAACGTCAAAGGTGGAATTGCTTTGTTAGAAACGCAGGCGCGCAACCCCTTGTGGGCATTTGTGCGCTATCGCTTAGGCGCCTATGGACTCCCAGCCTATTCGGATCTTGTGCCCGTATCTGCCCGTGGCATGTTTCTCCATGCGGTGATGGAGTTGGTTTGGACGTCCTTTCGCAGTCAGTCTGAATGTCAACGTATCACGGCGTCGGGAGAACTGCGAGAAAAACTTCAAGAATTCATTCGCCTCGCTGCAGAGCAGGAATTGCTTGCTTTAAACCCTGCCTTGCGTGCGCTCGAAGAAAAGCGGGCCTTGGCAATTGTGACGGCCTGGTTAGTGCTCGAGTGTGAAAGAAAACCCTTTGTGGCGGTGCAGGTTGAGGAAAAGCACGCGCTCACTGCCGCGGGTTTGACACTCAATGTTCGCTTGGATCGCATGGATGAGCTGGAGGACGGCAGTCGAGTCGTGATTGATTACAAAGGCGGCTCAAGCCTGCCAAAAGTGCTCAACGATTGGCAACGTGAACGACCTGTTCAGTTGCAATTGCCCGCCTATGCCGCCGTACTGAATAAAGAAGGCGTGCTGGACACCGTGGCAGGTTTGATGCTGGTTCATTTGCATTCAGGCGCACAGCCTCCCGTGGGTCTAGTGAGCCGAGATATCGGACTCGAGGGGCCGACGCTGTTTGATCAAGCAGAATATCCTGACCCAGATTGGTCCGCAGCGATCATTCGGCTCAAAGACGTGGTGCATGCCTTGGCATCCGAGTTCACCTCAGGTGTGGCGATCAATCAGTCTTGGTCGCGCACGGATTTAAAGTATTGCGATGTGCCGGCGCTACTCAGGCGCTACGACGATGGGCAATCGTTATTCGAGGATGACGCTGAGGTCGACGGCTCAGTCGATCGCGCGAGCGGAGAAATCGATGACCACTAAACAACCTAGCGATTGGGCCGTCAGAGAGCGCGCCACAGATCCACAATGCTCTTTCCTCGTCCAGGCACCAGCGGGCTCAGGCAAAACCGAATTGCTCACGGATCGTATTCTTGCCTTGCTCGCGACGGTCGGACGTCCCGAGGAAATTGTTGCGATTACCTTTACGCGTAAAGCGGCGGCTGAAATGCACGAGCGGGTATTGGAAAAACTTCGTCGCGCTGAAAATCCCTTACAACCCGAGAGTGCGCACGAGCTAAAAAGTTGGCGACTTGGACGTGCCGCACTTGAACGGGATCATAGCTTTGGCTGGGCATTGCTGGAGCACCCAGCACGCCTCTCCATCAGAACGATAGATGCGTTTTGCGCCTCGTTGGTGCGTAATATGCCTTGGCTTTCCTCAATGGGTGGAGTCCCCAATCTCGTCGACGATGCGCGGGTTCATTATCTCGAGGCTGCCCGTCAAACGCTAGAGATGGTGGGTGAGTCTGAGTCTGTCACGCGTTTGCTTGAGCACATGGATTTGGATGTTGCCCAAACTTGCGATGCACTCGCGGATATGTTGGCTCAGCGGGACCAGTGGCTGCCCTTATTGCCAGATGGTGATGACCGTCATGTCTTGGAGGAAAACTTTCAAGACGCAGTCTGTCAGGATTTGGCGGGCTTGAGAGCCTTGATGCCTATTGGTTGGGCAGAGCAGTTAGCACCGCTTGCGCGCGCCGCTGACGCGGTTTTGTCGCAAGACAACGCCTTGCACACCATGTCGGCGCTACAAGACTGGGATGGCCAGGCTTTCGATGCGCAGGCTTTTGAACTGCCGCGTTGGAAGGCTCTCGCTGCTTTACTCTTAACAAGCGCGGGCGGCCTGCGTAAAACTGTCAATAAAAATCAAGGTTTTCTGCCTCAAACAAGAGAAAAAGAGCGTGTCATTGAATGGCTGCGAAGCCACGATTCACTTGAAACGTCTGCTTGGGTCAAGCGTCTTCAGGCGATGGTCCACACGCCAGAACCCGTTTTTTCCGAAGAGCAGTGGGAGATTTTGCAAGCACAGCTCAGTTGTTTGCGGATTGCAGCAGCGCAATTAATGCTGAGGTTTATGGAGGCTGGCGAGGTCGACTTTATCGAAATCGCCCGGCGAGCCGATCAAGCGCTGGGTCGTGCCGAAGAACCCACCGAGTTGTTACTTAAGCTTGATCAAAACATCCGACACCTCTTGATCGACGAATTTCAGGATACGAGCCAATCACAGATTTCCTTGATTGAAAAAATCACGACAGGCTGGCAGCAAGGGGATGGACGCACGTTGTTTTTGGTCGGCGATCCGATGCAGTCGATTTATCGCTTTCGCAAAGCCGACGTCGTACTGTTTTTGCGTGTGCGCGACGAAGGCTTAGGGACGATTCGTCCTGAGTGTTTGACGTTGACGGATAACTTTCGCTCTCAGCGTGGCATTGTTGAGTGGGTCAATAGCACCTTTTCTTCGCTCTTTCCTCAGAAAGACGATCCGTCCGCAGGTGCGATTGCCTACGCACCGTCAACGGCCTTCAAAGACGCGACGATCTCTCCTGCCGTACGATTCCATCCAGTCTGCCCTCAGTTGGGACAACGCTCCCAAGACGTGGTGCTGGACTTGGTCAGAGAGTCCCTCACTGCCTTTCCTGACGCGGAGCATCCTGTCGCGATTTTGGTGCGTGCGCGCTCTCATCTCAAGGATGTCACGCAATTACTCGCGCAAGAGGGTATCGCTTGCCGAGCGGTCGAATTGGTGCCATTGCACTTGCGTGCCTACGTAGTCGACCTAGTACAAATCATTCGCGCCTTGGCGCATCCCGGCGATCGTGCTGCCTGGCTGTCAGTGCTGCGTTCTCCTTATTGTGGATTACGTTTGGAGAGTTTGCATCGTCTCTTCGGGATGGATCGAGAGACTTCGATTCCCACTTTACTCGAACGTGCATTGCGCCCCAAGGACTCGACCTCAAGGTGTCAGGCACAAACACTGCTTTCGCCCGATGAGTATCAACGCTTATGTGCCGTTGCGCCTGTCATGCTGGGCGCTTTGACACAGGACGATCTTGCGCCTTTGGCCGCACGTGTTGAACGTGTCTGGCGCTTGTTGGGGGGCGTTGCGCTCGCGCGTACTGCGACCGACTTGCAAGATGCCGAGAGTGTTTTTGCGCTGATTGAGAAAATCGCGCCTTATGGTGGACTCGATGTGGATGTGCTTGATGCACGCCTCACGCGTTTATTTGCCTCTCCCGAAGCGGGTGAGCGTTCGGTCGAAGTGATGACCATGCACAAAGCGAAAGGCTTGCAGTTTGAGTCCGTGATTTTGTTTGGCTTGCATCATCAGCCCGTGTCTGACCGCGCGCCTTTAGTTCGCATCGAGCAAGTCGCGGATAAGGTCATGCTGGGGCCGATCAAGGCTCGGGCGACCGATGAGCAAGATGTGATTTCTAAATATCTTGCCCAGCGCGACAAGCGGCGCAGTGAGTTCGAAGTCGATCGCTTGTTGTATGTGGCGGCCACCCGAGCGAAACAAAGCCTACACCTCGTCGCAGAGTTGCAGCGCGACGTCTATACAGGGGCGCCATTGGCGGCGCGCTCGGGTAGCTTATTCGCACGCCTGTTTCCCCACGTGCAGCTGCCTGAACTTGCCGCGATGGTTGAAAAGGTATTAATTTCAGAACAACCCGTCCCTGCATTTGTCATGCCGCGTTTGACACGCCTCAAAGACCGGATCCCTCAGCAACATCAAGCGCCAGAGCCTACAAATCTCGCTTTCACCTGGCGCGCGCAATCGAGTTTCGAGCGTCTGACGGGTATTTTGGTGCATGGGTGGCTGGCGCAAATGGGCGAGCAAGGCTGCGCGAACTGGTCTGCGGAGCGGGTCGCTCAGCAACGCACCCGCATTGAACGGCAATTACAACAACTGGGGGTCGCTGCAGAGGAGGGGGCTGCTGCTGCCACCGAAGTCATCGACACCTTGGTCGCGATGCTTAATAGCGAGAGAGGCCAGTGGCTACTCAACCAGGCTCAGGCTCGGCGCGAATGGGCTTTGTTGGATGAAACCGGTCAGCTCTCGGTGCTGGACTACGCCCTTAAAGATGAAAAGGGCTGGTTGGTGGTCGATTACAAAACCGGACGACCCGAGCCGACTGAAACCACGCAAGCCTTTGGCCAGCGGATGATGTTGCGCTATCAGTCTCAGTTGGAGCGGTATTGCGAAAAATTATCCGCTTTTGATGGTGCTGCGGCGCGCGCGGCTTTATATTTTCCACGTGATCAGCTCTGGTTTGAATATGTTCCAGTGCAGTGAGGCAAGCCCTGCTAAAATCTAGCTTGGCGGGCCCCTTCGCATGGTTCGGCGGTCAATCTGGTCAGGTCGGGAACGAAGCAGCCACAGCCGTGCAGAATTAGTGCCGAAGTCAGGCTCGCCTCTTTCATTTCCGTCTGTGGTC
>JBILJA010000108.1:0-8150 GCA_044368775.1 Burkholderiaceae bacterium | reverse complement strand
GCTTACCCCTGGAAGTGTGACCTGGCTTTCCTTTGCGGATCGACTCATGGAGTTCCCCACTGCCCTAATCGGGGTTGCGCTGGGTACGGTACTTTTGCCAAGTCTTGCTAAAGCGCACGCCCAACCCGACGGGCAGCTGCACTACAGTCATTTGCTGGACTGGGGTCTCAAACTGATGCTTTTACTGGGCCTACCTGCTGCACTGTGCATGGTCATGATGGCAGACGCTTTGGTCGCGACGCTCTTTCATTACGGTGCCTTTAATGCTTCGGATGTTTCCCAAACGCGATTGGCCGTCATGGCATATTCCGTCGGGCTGGTGGGGCTTCTTACGATCAAAATTCTTGCGCCTGGCTTTTATGCCAAACAAGACATCCGTACGCCAGTCAAAATTGCGATTGGCGTGCTAATACTCACTCAGGTCATGAATCTCTTTTTTGTGCCTTGGCTGGCCCATGCGGGACTCGCGCTCGCGATCGGCTTGGGTGCATGCTTGAATGCTCTGGCACTATATGTTGGCCTGAGACGCAAAAAAATATACCAACCGGCTCCTGGTTGGGGTGCATTTTTACTCAGACAAACTTGTGCTCTGCTTGTGATGGCGGTTCCTTTGTGGATGGCTGCCACCCAGATTGATTGGGTCGCCCTTCAACCCACCCCGTGGCTCAGAGTTTTATGGTTATTGGGCGCCTTATCCCTCGCGGGCGTATGCTATCTATTGACACTATTTGGCCTAGGAATGCGCCTTAAACACTTTAGACGCGCGCCGGATGCAACAGATAGGCCAAATTTGACCCAATAGGGTTTGCAATTCAGGGACTTAGTGCTAGAATAGCCGACTGAACTCAACCAAATGCGCTCTTTTTATTGGGCGCGCACTTTAAAGATAAGACAGATTATTCATGGCAAATACAGCCCAAGCCCGTAAACGTGCACGCCAATCAGTTGCTCTCAACATGCACAATTCCAGCCTGCGTTCGATGTTCCGTACCGCTATCAAGCGTGTGCGTACAGCGATTGAGACCGGCGATAAGGCCGCTGCGGCTGAAGTCCTCCAAAAAGCAACCAGCGTGATTGACCGCGTTGCCGACAAGAACATTATTCACAAAAATAAAGCGGCACGTCACAAGAGCCGCTTGTCTGCCGCGATTAAATCTTTGGCTTAATGCTCTTTTTGTGTTTATTGGCAGAGCTTGTCATCAGCCATTAATCATGTAGTCGTTTTGCACAAAAGAAGCTTTTATGACTTTGGTGCAGATTTGAAACAGCCCTTCATGGGCTGTTTTGCTTTTATTTTTTCTTGACGGAACACATCCCCATGACTAAGCATCGTATTCTGCAAATTGGCTCTCTCACTGGACACTCTCCTGCAGATGCGGAGCTTGGTGCTCGATACGACGTACTACAATATTGGAAAGCGGCTGACCCACAGGCTTTTTTACGCGAGCACGCCGACAGCATCGAGGTCATCGTCACCTCCGCAAATATTGGTTGCAAGGCTGAAGTGATCAACGCACTCCCCAAACTAAAAGCCATCTGTAGTTGGGGCGTTGGTTATGACTCTATCGATGTCGATGCCGCTCAACTTAGAAAAATTATTGTCAGCAATACTCCCGACGTACTCAATGACTGCGTCGCTGATTTGGCCTGGGGACTCCTGATTGCCGCTGCCCGCAATATTGGATGGGGTGACAGATTTGTTCGTGCTAATCATCGGGAAAACAAGATCGGTAGCCTGACGCTTGGCACACGCGTCAGTGGCAAGAAACTGGGTATCGTAGGACTCGGTCGCATTGGTGAGGCCATCGCACGTCGTGGACAGGGCTTTGATATGGAAGTGGCTTACCACAACCGTCGCCCTCGCACCGATGTTCCCTATACCTATATTGACTCGCTTGTCGAACTGGCGAAATGGAGTGATTTTCTTGTCATCGCAACCGTTGGCGGCGCCAGTACGCGAAGTCTGATCAACGAACCCGTGCTGCGCGCACTTGGGCCAAAAGGTATTTTGGTCAACATCGCCCGCGGCTCGGTCATTGACGAACCCGCGATGGTTCGGGTCCTCTCAGAAGGTGCGCTCGGTGGCGCTGGTTTGGATGTCTTTGATAAAGAACCGATCGTTCCAGATGGGCTAAAGTCTATGAACAATGTTGTCCTCATGCCTCATGTCGCAAGTGCGACACATGAAACGCGACGTGCGATGACAGACTCTTTACTGGACAATCTGAATTCTTACTTTACTGACGGCAAAGTGATCACGCCCATTGACTAAGTCTCAGGCAGGCTTATCGCCTAACGGGATCGACCATCACATCGATCTCTACTTTTAAAAGATTATCTTTCGCGAAGTCGTGAACAAATTTCCAGGCAAGCGGCTCGAGGTCACGTAAGCGATGATCGACCACGACACACCGCGTGCCATCGATCACCGTCGGAGTGGCGTAAGGCGAATAGGAAAGATGCCCGCCAAGTGTACCCGCAGGACGATAAGGAGCGAGGACACCCGCAAGGCGTTCAGCCCAATCACTCGGCCTAAATGTTGTGCCGGATTGAGTTTGGCCAAAAATGATGAAATAGCGAACTTCTGATGTCATGCATAACCTGTATCGCCGATTACCAGACTCTAAAACTTCTGAAACGTGAGACTGTCTCTAAGATTGTATATGATTGATGTTTTACGCCCATACACGCGATCCTGCTTGACGGGCATTTTCACTACGGAGCCCCGGCGATGACCTCTGCCATTTCGAATACGTATGCCCGACTTCCCGTTGCCTTTACACATGGAAAAGGCGTTTGGCTATGGGATACCAATGGTCGACGTTATCTTGACGCCATGGCGGGTATTGGTGTGTCATGCTTGGGGCATGGGCACCCAAAACTCGTCGAAGCCATCAGCCAACAGGCCGCCCGTCTGATTCACACCTCAAACCTATACCAAGTGCCAGAGCAAGAAGCGCTTGCGAAAAAAATTGTCGAGATTTCGGGGATGACCGAAGTTTTGTTTGGAAATAGCGGTGCCGAAGCCAACGAGGCGGCAATCAAGCTTGCCCGCTACTATGGTTACAAAAAGGGCAACGACCTCCCCACGATCATTACGATGGAGTCGTCATGGCATGGGCGCACGCTAGGAACCCTCGCAGCGACCGATAGTGAAAAAGCCCGTACCGGCTTTGGTCCTCTGCCCGGAGGTTTCATCAAAGTCGCCTATAACGACCTCAACGCAATCAAAGCAGCCGCAGACAAAGAGCCCCGCGTTGTTGCCGTACTGCTTGAGGTCCTGCAAGGCGAAGGCGGCATACGACCCTCGGATATTTCCTACATGCAAAACCTACGCAAACTGTGCACTGAGCGCGGTTGGCTCATGATGATCGACGAAGTTCAGTCGGGCATTGGACGAACAGGCAAGTGGTTGGCCCATCAGTGGGCGGATATTTTGCCTGATGTCGTTGTCTTGGCCAAAGGCCTGGGTGGCGGCGTTCCCATTGGCGCAATCGCAGCCCGGGGTCCCGCTGCTGGCGTCCTCGGACCGGGCAGTCATGGCACCACGTTTGGTGGCGGACCTTTGGTCTGCGCCGCGGGCAACGCGACACTTAAAACGCTTGAGGATGACAATCTGCTCGCCCATGCAGCCAAGGTAGGCAATCACCTCAAAGCGGCCCTAGAAAAGGCGCTTAAAGGGGTTCCTGGCGTGCGTGAAGTTCGGGGTCAGGGTCTGATGCTGGGCGTTGAGTTGGACAAGCCTTGCGGCGTTTTGGTGGGTCGCGCGCTCGAAGCCGGCCTCTTGATCAACGTGACGAGAGATCGCGTGATTCGTATGTTGCCTCCCCTGATCATTACAGAGGACGAGGCCGATGAAATCGTCAACATCCTTGTGCCTTTGATCAAAACCTTTAACGCTGAGCAATAAACCGCTCACATCGAGTAAATCATGTCAAAAGCCGCAAAACCTAACGGCCCTCTCAGGCATTTCCTGCAATTCAGTGACTTCACACCCACTGAATTGCATTACGTTCTGGACAGAGCACGGCTCATCAAGGACAAATTCAAGCAGTATCAGCCTCATCACTCCTTGCATGACCGGACCTTGGCGATGGTCTTTGAAAAGGCCAGCACACGGACAAGAGTCTCTTTTGAGGCGGGTATGTATCAATTGGGTGGCTCGGTGATTCATCTGACCACCAACGACTCTCAGCTTGGTCGCTCAGAACCCATCGAGGACACCGCACGTGTGGTGTCACGCATGGTGGACATTGTCATGATTCGCACGTTTGAGCAAACACGCCTTGAGCGCTTTGCACAACATTCGCGTGTACCCGTGATTAATGGCTTGACCAACGAGTTTCATCCATGCCAGATTTTGGCTGATATTTTCACATTCATCGAAAACCGCGGCAGTATCGCGGGTAAAACTGTGGCTTGGGTCGGCGACGCCAACAACATGGCCTACACCTGGCTGCAAGCTGCTGAGTTGTTAGATTTCAAACTGCATGTCTCGGCCCCTGCGGGTTACAGACTTGAAGCCGAGCGTGTCGGTCATGCTAAAGCATCGGTTCTTAAAGAATTTGCGGATCCAAATGAGGCTTGCCAAGGCGCACACCTCGTCACCACCGACGTCTGGACGAGTATGGGTTATGAATCTGAAAATGAAGAGCGTCGCAAAGCCTTCAGCGATTGGTGCGTGGATCAAGACATGATGCGTCACGCAGCACCCGATGCCTTATTCATGCATTGCTTGCCTGCGCATCGAGGAGAAGAGGTCACTGCCGAAGTTCTCGAAGGTCCGCAGAGCGTAGTTTGGGATGAGGCAGAAAACAGACTGCACGTTCAAAAAGCGTTGATGGAATTCCTCCTGCTTGGTCAACTCGACACATAGTTTCTCCCCGTTGAACGGGTTAAAATTCTCATTTTCTACATATAGAGCAGCTCATGAGCGATATTAAAAAAGTTGTTTTGGCCTACTCAGGCGGACTCGATACCTCGGTTATTTTAAAGTGGCTACAAGACACCTATCAATGCGAAGTCGTCACCTTTACCGCTGATATCGGCCAAGGCGAAGAGCTCGAGCCCGCTCGTGCGAAAGCCATTAAGTTCGGCATCAAACCTGAGCAAATATTTATTGACGATCTTCGCGAAGAATTTGTGCGTGATTTTGTCTACCCCATGTTTCGCTGCAATACCGTCTACGAAGGCGAGTATCTGTTGGGAACGTCCATCGCACGTCCTTTGATTGCCAAGCGTCAAATTGAAATCGCGCGCAAAGTAGGCGCTGATGCGGTATCCCATGGCGCCACCGGCAAAGGTAATGACCAAGTCCGTTTTGAACTTGGCTATTACGCTTTGGAGCCAGGCATTAAAGTGATCGCGCCTTGGCGCGAGTGGGATTTAGTTTCTCGCGAAAAACTTTTGCAATACGCAGAAGACGCGGGCATTTCGATTGACATGAAGCACAAGCAAGGTGGTGCGCCCTACTCCATGGATGCCAACTTGCTCCATATTAGCTTTGAGGGTCGCCACCTAGAGGACCCAAAAGCCGAAGCCGAAGAGTCAATGTGGCGCTGGACCGTCTCGCCCGAGGCCGCACCCGACAAAGCCGAATACCTTGACATCGAATTTGAGCGTGGCGATATTGTTGGACTCAACGGCGTGCGTCTTTCACCCGCCCAAGTCCTGACAAAGCTCAACGAACTCGGTGGCAAACATGGCATTGGCCGTCTCGATCTGGTTGAAAACCGCTACGTTGGCATGAAGTCCCGCGGCTGCTATGAAACTCCCGGCGGCACTATCATGCTCAAGGCACACCGCGCGATCGAATCTATCACGCTTGATCGCGAAGTCGCGCACCTCAAAGATGATTTGATGCCGCGTTATGCCTCGCTGATTTACAACGGTTACTGGTGGTCACCAGAGCGTCGTGCGCTACAAGCTCTGATTGATACAACTCAACATGACGTGAACGGCTGGGTACGCGTCAAGCTCTACAAAGGCAATGTCTATACCGTTTCTCGGGACTCAAAAGACACACTCTTTGATCAGAAAATTGCAACCTTTGATGATGATGGCGGTGCCTATAATCAGGCCGATGCTGCGGGCTTTATTAAGCTCAATGCGTTACGTATGCGCATCGAAGCCCGCGCCGGCCGAAAATAAATCAAGCGTGACAAGGGCGTGCTTTATTGGAGACCCACTAGAGCACGCTACAAGTCTCGACAAAACATTAAAGTTGAAGCTGACTGAGTCGCTCCATGCGACTGAGCTGAGCGCCTTTGCGCAAGCCAGGAAACAATATCGTGATCCGTACGCCAGCAATCTGAGGGCCACTGATCAGATTCCACCACGCACCATGCGCCCGTGCAATTTCGCGCACCAAAGCCAAGCCTAAGCCAGACCCCCCCTCTAAAGCATCCGCGGCACGGTAAAAGGCATCAAAAACCCTGCCTTGGTCGTGCACACTGATGCCACAACCATCGTCCTCGACCGACAGCGTAGGCGGAGTCGCGCTGACGTTTAAGCGTATGCGCTTTGCGCCTTGCGCATATCTCAGCGAATTGTCGATCAGATTTCCCAATAGCTCTCTGAGCAAAATCGGGTCGCCTTCAATCCACACAGGATGATCGGGTGCCTCGAGTTGCAAATCGATTTTGCGTGCGCTGGCTCGCTCGAACCACTCTGCCCCACATGTGCGTGTCCATTCACATAAATCAAGCATCACGAATTGATCTTGGGGACGTCCCTCGGGATCCACTCTGGCCAAGAGCAATAACTGCGTGCCGAGTCTAATCATGCGATCTGTGACCATCTTGATGCGCTCTGCCCTCTCTCGCACATCTTCTGGTAGAGGCCGGGCCAACATTAGCTCAGACTCGAGCTTCAGACCCGCTAAGGGCGTTTTAAGCTGATGGGCGGCATGCCCAACAAAGCGCCTCTGTGCTTCAAACGTATCATTTAGGCGTGAAAATAACGCATTGGTATGGGTCAAAAGCTGCTCAAACTCTGTTGGCAACTCCTCTAAATCCATACGACCAAGATCTGCGGCTGATCTTTGAGAGATCTGCTCAGACAAGGCATGGATCGATGCCATGCTTCGGTTTACAACACTGATAACGACCCACACTAACGAAGCAATGAGCAGCGTTTGACCAGAAATCATGAGCCAAAAAATATCCTCTCGCTGCCATTCATCGTTATCGAGTTTGTGGGAAATCAACCAAGTGAGCAGTTGATCCAACAAAACTAAAGCAATGATGGGCGGCAAAAGGCGCATAATCAGCAGCCTGGCGAGAGAACCTGGTGCAGGAAAGAACGTCATGAGGCCTACTCCGAGGGCTCTTGTTCGAGCATATATCCAAAA
The DNA here is from genome assembly GCA_044368775.1 of Burkholderiaceae bacterium. Lineage (GTDB taxonomy): Bacteria > Pseudomonadota > Gammaproteobacteria > Burkholderiales > Burkholderiaceae_B > Zwartia. The sequence goes on along the minus strand of JBILJA010000108.1, from coordinate 799 downwards.
CCTCTAACGGTTTTAATGGCGACGCCCATTCCCTCGAGCCGTTTCCTCAATCTGTAAACATAAACCTCGACAGCATTCTCACTAAAGTCTGCATCCATGGCAGAAAGTGCTTGTGTGATTTGTTGTTTGGTCACGATTTTGCCCGCTCTCGACAACAGCATCTCCAACACCGAGAGCTCGCGAACAGAGACCGACAACAACTCGCCCGCCACGCGCACCTCTCGATGGACAGAATCAAAGCTGAGCGAACCATACTCGATCACAGGCACAACAGTGCCATGATGTCTTCGCGCGAAGGCACGCACACGTGCGGCAAGCTCGTCTAATTCAAAAGGTTTTGATAGGTAGTCATCCGCTCCGGCATCAAGACCGGCAACACGGTCTACGAGGGCATCACGAGCGGTTAAAACCAACACAGGAAGATAGCGCCCCTCTCGACGGAAGGACTTTAAAACTTCTAAACCGTCAAGATCAGGAAGATTGAGATCTAAGACTACGAGATCATAGGTGTAGTTTTTGACGGCTATTAGCGCGCGCTGTCCCTCTGCAAGCCAGTCAACTGCGTAACCCTGGCCAGTCAAGAATTCTTGTAGCGCTCGACCTAGGGTCGCATCATCTTCGATCAATAAGACTCTCATACTGGAAATTTTACTCTCAGTATGGATGTTGGAGGCTGTGATTGGTGGGTGCTACAGGGGTCGAACCTGTGACCTACGCCTTGTAAGGGCGCCGCTCTACCAACTGAGCTAAGCACCCCGTGCGTTTCTAAACGAAAGGCAAAAACTAGGGGCCAACACAG
>JBILJA010000107.1:0-8179 GCA_044368775.1 Burkholderiaceae bacterium | reverse complement strand
GTTCAGTTTGTATAACTGATCAATCCGTAAACGAATACAGAAAACACGGTAAACAAACCTGTGAACAAAAGGTCTCAGTCGTGCATGCATGACACGACCGCGACAAAGTTCGAGCAAGGTCTCACGCATAGACGGGCACCCAAGGAATCTCCACATCAAAATCTCTTACGACGCGTAACGCCGACTTCAACCCATCCTCATGAAAGCCATAGCCCGACCAGGCGCCGCAAAACCAAGAACGCTTGAGACCCTGAATTTCGGGCAAGCGACGTTGCGCTTGTTCCGCCTCCATGTTCATCACGGGATGTTCATAATCAAACGTACGTAACACCAAATCTGGGTTGGGCTCTTGATTGGGGTTAAGCGTCACAATCACAGGCGTTTTAAAGGGCAAGGGCTGTAATTGATTTAATAAATAACTCACCGCTACGGGGCGCTGCTGACCCTCTCCGGGAGAAGACATGTAATTCCACGCAGACCAGACTTTTTGTCGGCGCGGTAACAGTTTGGTATCAAGATGGAGAATCGCCTTATTAGGCTGATAGCGAAAACTTTTTAGAATATCTCTTTCGTGCTCGCTTGCATCGCCTAACAAGGCAAGCGCGGTCGGCGCATGACACGCAAAAATCACAGCATCGAAATGCTCGATTCCTTGCGCGGAGCGAATCACGACCTGTTCGCCCACGCGCTCTACTTTGTAAACAGGGCAATTCAAGCGTGTGTCACTAAGTTGGGCCACCATCGCTTTGACGTATTCACGCGAACCGCCCACGACAGTCTTCCATTTGGGCCTGTCCTCAATTTGCAGTAAACGATGGTTGAGACAAAACGACAGAAAGGTGGAGGCAGGAAAACCCAAAATATCTTTCACTGATGAAGACCAGATCGCTGCGGCCATCGGCAGGAGGTACCAATCGCGCATGGCCTCGCCAAAACGCTCGCGATCAAGAAGCTCGCCAAGCGTCTGCGATTGCTCTCGACACTGCTCCAAGTAGCGTTGCGCATTTCGGTTAAAACGCAAGATGTCCCGAAGCATCCATAAGAACTTGGGTTTTAACGCGTTGCTAGGCTGGGCAAACACCGTACTTAGATTGGTGCCCGCCCATTCAATATCGGGTTGGGAAATCGACACGCCAAAAGACATATCACTTGAGTGAACCGGGATATTCAGATGAGAAAACAGCTCGATTAAATTGGGGTAAGTCAGATCGTTATGCACTAAAAAACCCGTATCAACCGGGTGTGTCACGCCCTCGATCGAAACATCGACAGTATTGGAGTGACCACCAAAATACGCACCCGCCTCGAACAGAGTGATGTGCGAGTGATTTCTCAACAACCAGGCAGAAGCGAGCCCGGAGATACCCGCACCGATCACGGCAATCCGACTATCGCGAGGGATTCTTGGCACCTCGTTCACGCACCCACCTCACCTGAAACGACGGCAGTACTCTCAGGCGTCGCCAACGGCTTCGTCCCAAGTAATGCAAGGCGCAGTTGAGGACTGCGCGTGCGCTCGTCTAACCAGATGGCACTAAACATACGGACAAATTCTGGATCTTGAATATGTCCGAGTGGTTGCGTCGCAGAGAAAAACTGGACACCGCTTCCGGGCACAAACCATCCTAATAAACGATCTCCAAGAGCGACATTTGGGATCATGCCGTACAACGCCTCGGACCATGCTGAGCGGTGGTTCTCACTCAACTCAAATAATCTGGCGATTTCATCGATTGAAGTCGAGACAATTTGCTGCCCCGTCAAGGCCCGCAAATATTGAAGATCCAATAAAAAAGGCTTGGTACGGTCAAAAGCGCCTGTCTGGGTCAACAATCTCGCGCGGTAAAAGCGAAACACACTCCAGCTAAAGATGCCCTCGCCGCACAATTGCCAAAGCGCATCGCAGTTTTGGCTAAAAGCTTCTGGTAATCCGTTATCGCTTGTAGCTTGGCAAAAAGGGTCGTCAGTTTTAACAGTAAGAGGCATAATTGAACTTTAGTAGCTTAAATATAACTATTGTGAGATGTTTTTTACATATTAGTATGTTTTGCGACTAAATAGTAATATTATGAACTTATCAGATTAAATTCAATTAAACGAGCCGATGTCAGTCAGCCTCCAGACCATTCGCAGTAACAAACTCACTTTTAAGCAACAACAGCTTAAGTTCCGTGAGAACGCAATTTTGGACGCGGTCAATAGACTCCTCGCTCAAAAGGGTTTTGATCTGATGACCATGGACGAAGTCGCCGCGGATGTTGGCATCGCCAAAGCAAGTCTCTACAAGCACTTTGAATCAAAAGAAGCCCTGGCTGCGGCGTCCATGACACGGCTGCTCGAAGAAACCATTGCGATCGCTGACGGCATGGCCTCAAAACTGTCTGCGCTCGACAAGCTGAAATCGCTCGTCAGATGGGCCATTAGATTGCACTTGAGTGGCACGATGCCACTGCTGCCCTCAACACGCTCTAGCATTCAGCAAGCTCTACTTAACAATCCGCCTTATATGGCCAAACTCAGCACACTCACTGAAAAACTGGGCGAATGGATTGGACAAGCGCAAGACGCAGGCGGTTTATCTCCCTCGCTTCCTGGTGAGGTCATTCTCTATACAATTTTTGCCCGCTCTTGCGACCCCGTCGCAGATTTTCTCAAAATGGGTGGCGCTTTTTCTGATGAGGATATCGTCGAACTCCTCATTCACACGACGTTTGAAGGCATGTTAGGAGGGACATAGCCCCTGCAGCAAATTTGCCACACTGACATCAGCTAGAATCCATCCCTTTGGCTGGGTAAGTTATGTGGTTTAAAAATCTAAAGTTGTTTCGTCTCTCAAGCACCTGGAACTGGACAGCCGAGCAAATCGACGCCTTTTTGGCTAAAGAGCAGTTTGTCTCGCCTGGCGCAGCGGCGCCAACGGCTTCTGGTTGGACGCCTCCGAGAGAGGATGACGTACGCTTCGCCTATCGCGTCGATCGCCAAATTCTCTGCGCCTTTCGCTCTGAAAAAAAACTCTTGCCCGCGTCGGTGATTAATCAGTTTGTCAAACAACGCGCCCTCGAGCTTGAAGAGCAGCAAGGCTTTAAACCCGGGCGTAAACAACTCAGAGATTTAAAAGAGGAAGTCACTAACGCGCTCATTCCACGCGCGTTTAGTTTGACACGCGATACTCGCATCTGGATTGACCCTGTCAATCACTGGCTCGTGATCGATACAGCGTCAACATCAAAAGCTGAGGAAATCTTGTCAGCACTTGGCAAGGCCATCTACCCTTTCCCTGTAGAACCCATCCAAGTCACATTGAGCCCGGCAGTCGCCATGACGCAATGGATTATGAGCGGTGAAGCACCTGCCAATTTCAGCATCGATCAGGATGCGGAACTCAGGGCAGGCGGCGATAAAGCCGCGGCCATCCGCTACGTCAAACATGCTCTTGACAGTGCAGATATTGAAAAACACATCCAGTCCGGCAAACAATGCACACGTCTCGCGCTCACCTGGCATGACAAGGTCTCTTTTGTCCTCACCGACACGCTTGATATCAAACGTGTCGCCCCACAAGACATACTCGACCAGCCCGATCAGCTCGCGCCCGCGAACGAAGCGGAAAAATTCGATGGCGAGTTTACCTTGATGACCGCTGAGCTCAATCAGCTGTTAGCCGGCTTGCTTGAGGCACTCGAAGAAAAAACACTGATCACAAAGGCTGCCTGAGCGTTGCGGCGAGGTATTAAGGAGATAGACATGGATTTGATGATTCAAAGCAAGCTGGCACAAGCTGTCGAAGGCGGCGTGTTGCTCGACGTGTCCGCTGACGATTTGACTGTCCGTGCCTATGTCGTGATTTCAAAGATCGATTTTTCGATCGTTGAAAAGCTGATACCTGCCGAAGTCTTTGGGAGCGGGGCTCAAATTCACGTGGCAGGCATTCAAAGCAATACGGATATCGCTGAAGAAGTAATTCAAATACTAGAGAATATGTCACCGCAAGATATCGTCGTCTACCTCTGCGAGGATGCCCTCGCCTACGGAGAGTGTCTCGCGGTCCTTGGCATCAAACACTAACTGCCAAGGCTCTGGGATAAGAGCCTTGGCGTTTGATTAGTGGGTATTTTTGGTCGGGCCTTTGACCCCACGCGTAAAAAACAAGGCAACGACACCAATCGCCATCACAACCAGAGAGATATGCACGGCGCCCTTACTGACTGCATAGGTCACGCTCGAATACGTCAAGTAAGCGCAAGTCAGCACAAACAAAATAGGCGTCAAGGGATAGAGAGGCACTTTGAAAGGACGATCCGCGTTGGGATCTTTAACACGCATGACAAAGACTGAAATACCCACCAAAAACAAAAAGAACCAAAAGACGGGGGCGGTAAATTCCACCATCACTCCAAAACCATCCGTCTGGAAAATACCAAAAATAACCAGAGCAAGACAAATCGTGGATTGAACCAAATAGCCGCGAATCGGAGAGCCTCGCCCCCCTTCCCAATGGCCCATAAAACGTAATGCAGGCCAGTCTTTTCCTAAAGCGTAGTTGGTTCGGGCGCCCACGATCATGGTCGCGTTGATACTGGTCAAGGCAGCGACAGCAACAAAGATACCTAGCGTACGTTCGCCCCAGGGTCCAAACGCCTTGCCCATCAGATCTGCGGCCACCGCACTACTCTTTGACAGTCCTTCTAGGCCGAGTCCAGCCAGCAAAGCAATATTAACCAAAAGATAAATCAGCGTCAGGATCAGGATACTCAGGAGGATCACAGGCACAATCGCGCGACGACCTCCGCGTACCTCTGCGGAAATATAAGCAGCCTCGTTCCACCCACCATAGGTGAGCAATACAAAGACCATGGCTAAACCAAACATACCTAAACTAGGTGTGGAGGAGAAAAATGCAGGCGATGCAGGTGCATCTCCTGAAATATAAAAACCAGCAATCGCCACCAAAATTAATCCTGTCACCTCAATGATGGTCAGTAGGGTCTGGACCCAAGATGTCGCAGAGATACCAATCAAGTTAATCAGGGTGAGTGCCACCACCACACCAATCGCCCAGATCGCCGAGGAATAAGGTCCAAGATTAATCGCCTTGGTCATGTAATCGCCAAACACAAAAGCAAGTAGCGCGATTGAACCCGTATTAATGACCGTTGCCTTGGCCCAGGCGTACAAAAAGGAAACATCTTTGCCAAAGGCACGCGCCAGAAAATGATAGTCGCCACCTGCATGTGGATACGTTGTCGCAAGCTCTGCATAACAAAGCGCACCGGCAAGAGAAATGAGGCCACCTAGAGACCAGGCAACTAGTAGCCACCCCGCATCGCCGGTAACACCCGCCACCATTGAGGGAGTTTTAAAAATACCTGCCCCAATGACAATTCCCACAATAATCGCGATCGCACTAAACGCGGTCAGGCGTTGCGTTGGTTCATTCACTATCGATGTTGGCTGAGTCATAGAGGCATAAAAAGGAAATAGTTTCGTGATGTATCACGCAAAGTCACGCCACAACCAGTGCATGAAGCACGGATTGTGGCGGAAAAAGGTATTAGGTAACTTTAAGAACGAATCACTTAGTTACGTGTACCAGTGATTTCGTAAAGAGTAGAGGTTTCAAGGACATTTCCAGCGAAGGTATTACCTTTTAAGTTCACATCGGCAATACGTGACTGTCCACCTTGGTCGATAAAGCTGAACTTCAAGCGATTACCCACCAAAGAAGGTCCAAGGAGGGGTTGTGCTTTACCGTCAATCGACAGTGTGCCGCCTACGCGTTGATAACGCTGGGTAATATCGAGGCTGGCTGACTTGACCCCTTCGATGCCTTTGATCGTCCACTTGCCCGCGGCATTACCAGGAACAACCCAGTAATAGCCTTGGGCATAGCCGTTGCCAATCAAAGCATCCGCTTCCCAGTCACCCATATGAAACGAGTTTGTCACCACACGCGTGCCGGGTGTCATTTTGAGGATGGTGGGACGCAATTTGAGGTTCAGGTCGGGCAACAGATACATGGTTAGGACGTTGGCTTTAGAAAAATCCTCGACGAAAATATCGCCATTGATAATTTTGACCTTGTCAGCCACACCTGCACGCGCCGCATTACGGGTCGCAAGTTCAGCCATATCTTTGTTGAACTCGATACCAACCGCAGTTGCACCGAAATTTTTGGCGGCTGCAATTGCGATCTTGCCATCACCCGAACCGAGGTCATAGACCAAATCACCAGGTTTGACATTTGCCATTTTGAGCATGGAGTCAGCCAAGGCATCATTGGTTGGAACCCAGATCACGTCTTTGCCACTTTGGCCAACAGAGGGCTTGTACTTTTCATCGCCAAGCTTGGGAGAGTCCGTACCCTGTGCGAAAGAGGTTGCAACAGACAAACTTGCAACAAGTGATGCTGCCGTTAAAGCCAGACGAAAACGCATAAATAACCTCTTGGATATAGTGTTGAAAGCAAAAAAGGCAAAAGAAAGTCTTGACTTCTATTATTCGAAAAAAGCGTAGCATCCGGCAGCAGAAATTCCTAGTGCGATTGTCCCTAGTTTTGCAATGGTGCGCTGCAATAATGTTTATTAAGAAACGTCAGGCTCCTCTCCAATCCAGGAAATACGCAAGAGGTTCGTCGAACCCGGAACACCAAAAGGGGTGCCGGCGATAATTAATAGTGCTTGGCCCGGCATGCCAAAACCATATTTTTTGGCGGCAAGATTCGCATGCAACACGATTTCTTCAGCGCTATCGACATCAGCAGCCTGAATGGAGTGCACACCCCATACAAGTGATAAACGACGCGCGGCAGCGGCAACGGGGGTCATGCTCAGGATAGGCGCACGCGGGCGCTCATGCGCAACGCGCAAAGTCGTTGCACCAGAGGAGGTAAAGGCGACAGTGGCTGCCACCGGTAAGGTTTCAGCAATAGTGCGGATCGCCGCAGAGATTGCGTCGCGGGCATCACTTTTCCGTCTTGAATGCACGGCATCCATGGTCACACGCTGCAGGGGATCTCGCTCGGTGCTGAGCAAAATCCTGTCCATCATTGTCACCGCTTCGATTGGATAAGCTCCGGAGGCAGACTCTGCCGAGAGCATCACGGCGTCCACGCCATCGTACACAGCCGTCGCCACGTCGCTGACCTCGGCGCGTGTGGGCACTGGAGAGGTAATCATCGACTCCAGCATCTGGGTTGCAACAATTACAGGTTTCCCAGCTTCGCGGCAGGCACGAACGATGCGCTTTTGAAGTACAGGGACCTCTTCGGGCGGTAACTCCACGCCCAAGTCCCCACGTGCGACCATCACACCGTCAGAACTCGCCACAATCGCCTCGAGCGAATCAATGGCAGAGGGTTTTTCAAGCTTGGCCATGATCCAGGCGCGGTTTCCGACGATCTCGCGCAATTCGGTAATGTCCTCAGGACGCTGAACAAAAGACAAGGCAATCCAGTCCACCCCGATACTGAGACCAAAGTCTAGATCTTCGCGGTCTTTGGCAGTCATGGCAGACATGGGCAAAATCGCACCGGGTACGTTGACACCCTTGCGGTCTGAGATGACGCCTGCATTGAGGGCTTGGACCTCTGCATGCTCTTTCGTGCAGGACAGCACACGCAGACGGACCTTGCCGTCATCGATCAACAAGTCGTCGCCGGGACGAATTGCAGCGAAAATCTCAGGGTGTAACAATGGCACGCGATTGATATCGCCAGGAGTTGGGTCCAGATCCAAACGGAGTTTTTGACCCGTTGCCAAGGCTAATTTCCCATCCGTAATCTTTCCAAGGCGCAATTTTGGGCCCTGCAAGTCCATCAATATCCCGACAGGACGCCCAACATCGGCCTCAATCTGACGGATGGCGTCATAGCGCAATTTGTGGTCAGCATGGGTGCCATGACTGAAATTAAGACGAAAAACATCCACGCCTGCCTCAAAAAGCTGGCGAATCATAGCGGGATCGCTGCTTGCAGGCCCTAGGGTCGCGACAATCTTGGTATTGCGGTGACGGTGCGAAATCGCATCAAGTTTCATCTTTTAACCTTATCTAATTTAGATGCGATCACGCATTGCGCGATCGCATGGCATCATTTAACCTAGTTCTTAACGTAAGCGCAATCAATCTGTTTACTTTCACAGTCGCTTAATCGCCACACGATTCACGAAAATTTCATGGAGTT
>JBILJA010000106.1:0-8202 GCA_044368775.1 Burkholderiaceae bacterium | reverse complement strand
AGCTTGATGACAAGGGTGTGTTTATCGCTGTTCGTCGCCCCTGGCCTGGAGAGATCCCCAATTAAATTGTGTGGAATATCTGAATTTTTGTAGTGTGGATTACAAAATGCAGAGTCATTAAACTGCTTTTCTAGCTGTATCTCTCTTTTATTTTTAATTAAACACATTCTTGTGACGGGCGTGATGCGAACGAACTCATACAAACGCGTCTTATTACGTTTGTCATTCAAAGGCACCAACCTGACATTCGGTATGGTGTAAAAAGGTGTCACTTTATCTAGATTTTGCGTCACAAAATTAAGATCTATAGGCCCGGACAAGACCTCTCTCTGTGTCACCAATTCAGTTTTGAGACCGCTATCGATCAAACGATAAAGAATGCGCTGAAACTCAGCATATTTTGGGCTCGCTGGATCATTCTCCCAATGATGGATCACATTATCTTCACCATCACGGATCTGTACGTTTTCGATTACCAAGGAATACAGGACAGACTTTGGACCTGCGCTGTTATTAGTCAGACTGTTGATATCCTCTGGCTTTAAATCAGTCAGAAATGACTGCATGAAAGACTGATTATCGAGAGATGATTGCGTAAAATTAAAGCTGTTGTTGACTCCAAAACCAACACTCGGAGCGTAGTACGATCCGGCATTCGCGGCGGTAGACGAGAAAAATCCGCCAATGCTCGCTGGATTAGCACTCATAATATTGGACGAGACCCCTACCGATGAAGCAATCGTACCCGAACCAACGACAGTAGGCATGTCTAAAAAAGTCATTGGTAACTGTTCGGATGCCCTGATGACATTGATCAGAATATTATCGTTGGCATAGCCCTCTAACACTTCGCGATAAGACGACGACATTGCCTGAAAGGAAGTTGATCCTGTCATACCGCACCCAGTCAATAACGCAGACAGAACCGCAACGGAGCACATTGCCTTAATCGAATGAAAGTTTTGCTGGATCAGGTTCATCAGGGTACCTAAAATTTGAGAATGACGAGACGTCTTTTGCCGCCAATATTAAAACCCATATTCAATGGCTGATTTTGCCAAATTTCAGTCCTCACCCAAGGGATTCTACCTAGCCCCGAGATTGCGCTTTTCTTTTAGCATCAGCAGCAGAAGCAAAATAATCTTAACGTAGTTTTTATAATAATACTTAGCCCAATGATTGACGCTATGTCTACTCAGACGCTCAGTCACCCAGATCTGGAGAAGTTTATGAAACTTATACAACGCGCAACGATCGTCATGGCCGGTGTTCTGACCCTTGGTCTAGCCACTACTGCATATTCACAAACCGTGATGCGCAACAGTATCTCTGTCGCACAAAACTCGCATCAGGGTGTGGGGATTGATGTGCTCGCCCGTGAAGTTGAAAAGGGCACAAACGGTCGCATCATTATTAAAAACTTTTATTCAGGTAGCCTGGGTGGTGAGCGAGAAAGCATTGAGTCCGTTCAATTAGGTACTCAAGAACTCACGGGCACTAGCACTGGACCCGTGCCAAACTTTGTGCCTGCTGTCCGTATTTTAGATATCCCTTTCTTATTTCGTGACAAGGCCCACGCACGTGCAGTCTTAGATGGTCCGATTGGTCAGGCAATGCTTAAAGAGTTTGACAGCAAAGGCTTCAAGGCGCTGGCATGGTCTGAGAATGGTGTGCGACACATGACCAATAGCAAGAGACCCGTGAATGGACCCGATGACTTAAAAGGTCTCAAGATGCGCACGATGGAAAACCCCGTCCATGTCGCCGCATACAAAGGCTTTGGAATCATTACAACTCCGATGGCCTTCCCAGAGGTCTTTACGGCCTTGCAGCAAGGTGTTGTGGATGGTCAAGAGAACCCACTTTCAGTCATTATGGCTGCAAAGTTTGACCAAGTACAAAAGCACATGACACTCACTGGTCACGTCTACAGTCCAGCCATTTTTCTGATGAACAAAGCCGCCTTTGACAAACTGTCACCTGCCGATCAAAAAGTTTTCTTAGATGCGGCTAAGGTTGCCTCTCAGGCTCAACGTGCACGCGTTGATCAAGATGATGCGAATGGTGTGGCTGAGTTACGCAAGAAAGGCATGTTGGTCGTCGAAAATGTCGACAAAGCTGCCTTTGTCGCCAGACTCAAACCCGTCAATGCACAATTCGAAAAAGAATTTGGTAAAGATAAGATCGACGCCATCCGCAACTACAAGTAATTAAGAAGCATCTGATATGGGCGTAGCGCGAAAGTGCTGCGCCCATTATTTCTGGAATCGGAATGAAACGGTATTTCTTTGCTTTTGAAAATCTGACAACCCGTATCTCAATGCTGGTAGCCTGCTTGATGATGGCGCTTGCCGCTTCGCTCGGGCTCTTTCAGGTCATCATGCGATTTGTGTTTGAAATCCCAGCTGAATGGACAGAAGTTCTCATTCGCTTCAGTCTGATCTGGATGGTCTTTATGGGGATTCCCTATGCCTTTAGAGTCGGTGCGATGGTCAGCGTTGATATGCTGGCGCGCTTGGTCGGCCCTCTCGGCAAACGTATTTTTTCTTTTTGCACTTGTATTGCGGCACTCACTTTAGTGCTCACTATCATTTGGTGGGGCTGGGACTATGCCACACGCGGCCGAATGCAAAGCGTCATTGGCCTTGAAGGCGTCACCATGTTTTGGGCCTACTTAGCCTTACCCGTTGGAAGTTTGTTCTGCATACCTTCGATTGTGGCGCAGTTTTTTGACCCTCAAAATAGTGAATTAGAGGTCGCACAATGAGCATCACCATGCTAATTACGATGATGCTGTGCTTTACGCTCACCATCTCTGTCGCTGTATCGATCGGACTTGCTGCAGTACTAGGTATACAGATCGCCAACATCAACATGTTGATTACTGTCAAAGAGATGTTTAACTCTCTGAACAAGTTTCCTTTGGCGGCGATTCCATTTTTTATTTTGGCTGGCAATCTCATGGAGACTGGCGGCATTTCGCGACGGCTCGTAGAGTTCGCAAAAAGCATTGTTGGGGGCGTACAAGGCGGCTTGCCGATGACCTGCGTGCTGACCTGCATGATTTTTGCTGCGGTATCAGGTTCGAGCGTTGCCACGACCTTTGCCATCGGAGCCATTTTAATTCCCGCTCTAATCAAACATGGTTATCCGACGAACTACGCAGCGGCTCTGCAAGCCACAAGCGCAGAGCTGGGTGTCATTATCCCCCCTTCTATCCCTCTGATTTTGTACGGCGTTGCTGCAGAGGTCTCGATCGGTGAATTGTTTATCGCAGGGTTTGGCCCAGGCATTTTCATCGGTGTGTCCCTGATGCTCTTTGTTCACCTTTACTGTAGATGGAAAGGCTGGGGCAAGAACGACGGTGATGGGCGCTTGAGTGTGGGACGTGCGACTATTCAAGCGGCATGGGCCTTGTTGATGCCAGTCATCATCCTTGGTGGTATTTATGGCGGGGTATTCACACCCACCGAAGCAGCAGCAGTCGCTGTTTTTTACGCCCTCTTTGTTGGGATGGTGGTGTATGGTGAAATCAAACCTCGCAACTTATTTCCGATTCTAAAGAAATCTGTCGTGTCTAGCGCAGTGATTATGTTCATCATCGCAAACGCGGGGCTCTTCGCATTTTTATTAACGCGTGCAGGCGTACCGGGTGAAATTGGTCGCTGGCTCAGCTTGGTGCTTGAATCGCCCGCCATGTTTTTACTGGGCGTCAATATTGCCTTGTTTGTGATCGGGATGTTTATTGAAACAAGCGCGGCGATCCTTGTCTTGGCCCCGATCTTAGTGCCGGTTGCGATTCATTTTGGTGTCGACCCCGTCCACTTTGGTCTAATCATGGTGATCAACCTGGCCATGGGCATGATCACCCCTCCTTTCGGAGTCAACTTGTTTGCCGCATGTACCATCGCGCGCATTTCTCTCGATCAAATCGTGGGTCGACTGATTCCGTTTATTGTCGTGATATTTTGTTGTCTGATGGTGGTCACTTACGTGCCCTCCATATCACTGACCTTGAGGGATTTGGTTTATAAGTAAATGCAGTTAATTACCAAGGTGGCCAAACCGTCGCATCAGCTCGACGGTAGCGCCATCGGCCATCATGTCACGCTCCAACCGATAAGTGTCTCCAAAGAAAGCTTGACTGGCCATACGGTCATTTAATACTGTTTTCAGGACACCCAGCGCCGCTTCCCGATCAAAAATGCTTTCCATATAAAGCACTCTTGTTCCGGCAGTGCCGGGGCCGAATGCATAAACAAAATACTGGAACTGCAAATTTCCTTCACGGGGTGTCTTTGGACCAGTAATAACCGCGATCGCTTTCTCGAATTCTCCAGGTTTCAATTTTTTAGTCAGTTCGCGTACCGCATGATCTAGTGCGTCGATCTGAACACTTGCAGCATCTGCGGCATTGCCAAGTAGGAGCGGTGCGAGAGCACGTGCGTACTGGTTCACCGAAGCTGTGGCGATACTTTTGCTTTTCAAAATATCATCAAGATAGGTACGTGATAGAGACAGGATATTCTGCTGACGGACCCTTTGTGACTCAGTAAAGGATGCTTTAGCCAGATCTACCTCAGCACTGTCTATTTGTTTGCGCAACACTCTCAGCCTTTCTATCCAACGTTGTTCCGTTGGGTTATCGATAAGTCCTATCGATGCCGAATACACGCCAAGAGGAAGGTGAGAGATGGACTTTAGTTCGTGATAAAGAGGAGGCGAATACGGCAAAGAGCCTAAATCCTCACCTCGAATCAATGTCACGGTATCCGTCACTAGAAAAACGGGCTGATCACTCTTTAATGCAAGGGCTCGAGCGGCTGCATAAGACTCTCTTGCGGCCACATTGAGATCGTCGAATAAGGGAGACTTTGGCGCCTGAGCAAATGCGGGCAGAATCAAAGCAAAAAAGATCGAAATAGTTTTAACTGTGATTCTGTACATGTGGACTCCAGCGTCAAAGATAATGGATTCGTTCGAAATCACTCAACAATAAGTATTGCATTCAATTCACGAATGCGCTCATCTAAATAGTAGCCACCGTATTCGGTGTAGTGCAGAAACGTCCTCTTGCAACAAACGCACTCACGGACATCGGCTCGATTGTAGGGATGATGATTTAGCGCAATGGGAGCGGCTTCGGACCAAAGATGCGTGCCCTGTGGATGGTACTCGTCCCAACACTCCTCCGAACCCTCCCGCCTGAGTGTTCCCACTACTTTTAACTTAGCCAGATCAAAATAACCGGGCACAGATACCCAACCAGGGCAAGACAGAGAAGCACATTCTGAGCACGCTTCGATTGTCTTTGGAGACCGTGCAATTTCTAGCAGTTGATCTTTATTTAATTGTTTAATCACTTAGGTAGACTCTTTTATTCGTACAGACAGATAGACAGCGACTATGCTTGATTCGTGACCACGATCTGCATGATGAGATTTAAACAGCTTTTAGGGTCACTGCCGATTGTTAAAACTCATTTCCGCAGTTAAAGTGAGAAATGATCTAGCTGATCTGGTTTATATCGCATTACGCCAACATCAGCGCGGATCGATTGCAGCACATGCTCCCAAAAAAATGGGCCTCGCAGTCAATAATTTTGTTAAGGAACACGAACTGCTTATGTTTTCAATATTTGAGTTTCCAAAAAAGTTGTTCTCAACGGCTGGCGGGGTAATCGCATTATCTGCAACGCTATTATATGGATCGGCGATTGCACAAACCCCTACACCACTGCTCACGGCTCCTCCCAAACAAATTCCAGCCATTGAGCAAGGTGCGCTAGACATCATCAAACAGATGAGTACTAAGCTCTCCAGCGCAAAAACGTTACAATTTCAAGCGCGTGTTCAATCAGATGCCCCCTCGATTGATGGCATACCTGTCATCTACACATCAAACTCAGATTTCGCCATTCAACGTCCAAACAAAATGGCCGTCATGACCTCTGGGCAGGGGTTACCTAGCGAACTGATTTACGATGGAAAGTCTATCGTAGCGATCACACCCAATACTGAGATTGTCGCTTTTAGCAAAGCACCAGGAAATATTGATGACATGGCTCAGTACATTTTTAAAAAGGCAGGCTTATATTTTCCAGGTGGAATGATTCTACTGTCTGATCCGTATGCCAATCTGACTGGCGACATGCGCGCTGCCTTTATCGTTGAGAAAACAAAACTTGTTGGCGGTGTCGAAACGGATGTCATTGTGTTGGCAGGTAGTGGCGTTGAAGGTCAGTTTTGGATTGGCTCTAAAGATAAGCTGCCCTACATGATCTCGATGATCTACACCAAAGAGCCCAACCGGCCACGTGTCACGATTGATTTTAGTCATTGGAAAGTCAATGAAAAGATTGATTCGGAGCGTTTCAACACAGCCAAGATTGCTAATGCAATCAAAGTCGACTTCGCGCATCAAACTGCGCCATTGAAATAATCGCACTCAAGGATAATCATCATGAAAAAAATACTTGTAATGATCCTTTTTGCGATCGCTGGCACCACTGTTCTGCCCACGGATGCGCAAGCCTATTGGCATGGTCGCTATTGGGGTGGTGGTGGCTTTTATCATCCAGGCTGGGGCTGCGGTTGGCGTTGCGGTGGTCCTGGCTGGGCGGAACGCGGGTGGGTAGGCCCTGCTGTTGTGGCTGGCTCTGTTGGTGCCGCTATGGTCGCAGCACCACCCTACGCTCCACCAGAACCTGTTGTTCAGTACAGCCCCGTGCCGCCGATTGGCTCTGTGTATCCCACCTTGCCGGGAGGTTGCGTTCTAGCGCCACGCAATGAAATTAATTTCTATCAATGCCCCGGGTATCGTGTTCGACCTCTTTATGGCAAAAATGGCTTGTTTTACCGAGTCGTTCCCGAGTAATTTCACAAACGACATAAACCCGCTTAGGCGGGTTTTTTCTTTATACGTTTAAGTGAGAGAATGTCATCCAAGCATTCACAACCGTTAGGAGATGTATTGTGATTATGAACAATAAAATATTTATGTTCTTGACGCTAACCTGTATTTCTCAACTTGCTTTGGCTCAAGATATTGGCTTAACAAAGCAATTTTCTAAATGCATGGAGAGCTCAAACGGTGTAACAATAAACATGCTCGAGTGCATTGATGCGGAAACAAAACGTCAGGATCTACGCATCAATAAAGCCTACAAAACCGTCATGGATCAACTTACTCCCGAGCGTAAAAAGCAACTCCAACAGGCCCAACGCGCTTGGATCACATACCGCGATGCAAACTGTCAGTTTTATTTTGATCCAGACGGTGGATCGTTAGCAAGAGTCAGTGCGAATGATTGTTTTATGTCTGCTACAGCAACACGCTCTAAAGAACTTGAGGCCATGTCTGGTTCACCGGCCTCACCTCCTTCAGCGCCACCTTCAGCTCAAAGTGCACCGCCAGCCCCGAGCAAGCCTGTTGCCAACAATACGCCGCCAAGCTTAAGCATGCAGCAAATCAACGCTGTCAGAGCTGCCCGGTCATACCTTAATATCAGCGCCTTTTCACGAGACGGGCTGATCGAACAACTCTCTTCATCTGCAGGAAGCGGCTTTAACCGCAATGATGCGACCCTCGCAGTTGATAGTATGAATGTTGACTGGAATCTCGAAGCGGTGAAATCAGCCAAGCAATATCTAAAACTAATGGGATTTTCGTGCAAAGGGCTTATTCAACAACTTTCATCTCCAGCAGGGGGCAAGTTTACGGAGCAGCAAGCTACTTTTGGAGCACAACAAGCAGGCGCTTGTTAATCAGTTATGAGTCAGTAATGTATAGATGATTCAATCATTTGGCATTTTCATATTTATGTAGTTTTCGGAATGTATGTAATGGAAATTAAAGTTAACTTTCTCGATAAGCTACGTCTTGAAGCCAAGTTTGACGACTTTACGGTCATTGCCGACCAACCCATCCGCTACAAGGGGGATGGGTCGGCTCCGGGGCCCTTCGATTATTTTCTCGCCTCATCGGCCTTATGCGCCGCTTATTTTGTAAAGCTGTATTGCGATACCCGCAATATCTCTACAGAAAATATTCGTCTTTCACAAAATAATATTGTTGATCCAGAGAATCGTTATCAACAGATTTTTAAAATTCAGGTTGAGTTACCTGACGATATTTCTGCGCATGACCGTCAAGGCATTATTCGTTCGATTGAACGCTGCACGGTTAAAAAAGTAGTACAGG
>JBILJA010000105.1:0-8269 GCA_044368775.1 Burkholderiaceae bacterium | reverse complement strand
CGCGTTAAAACTCAAGGAGTCGTGGGGTCGCCCTCTCAAGTCTCCGAAGTTGCGCTCCCAAAGCAGCGAGGTGCTGATCGGGGTCAGTCCTGTACTGTTTCCAATGGCTTGTGCGGTTTGCCAGGCGCGTGGCATATCGCTTGCGAGGATGGCCGCAGGCTTGAGCGCGCGAATGCGTTGAGCGACGCGTTCGGCTTGTGCATGCCCTCGGGGTGCGAGCGGTGTATCCGCAGGTTGAATGGTGCGTGCTGCGTTGAGCAGTGTTTCGCCGTGGCGGATCAGGATAATCGACATAGTGCTCCCTTTGAGCCGGTCTTATAGTGTTTTAAGGCGTAAACATACCGATAAAAATAGCCGGATCGACGCGCACATCGTTCAGGCTGACATTCCAGTGTAAATGTGCCCCCGTGACACGTCCTGTCGCACCGACCTGTCCTAGGACTTGACCGCGTGCGATGGACTCACCCGTTTTGACACCGATAACTGAGAGGTGACAGAACATACTGATCATCCCCTGACCGTGATCGATAAAAACGGTTTTACCGTTAAAAAAATAATCTCCGACCAAAATGACACGTCCTGCAGCGGGGGCTTGAACGGGGGTGCCTGTCGGGACGGCGAAATCGAGTCCAGAATGGGGCGCGCGTGGCTGATCATTAAAAAATCGTTTGAGACCAAAGGGGCTCGACAAAGGGCCTTTAACAGGACGGTCCAGCAGCAGATTGCTCGGTAATCGCGCGCTGAATTGTTGGTATGCGTCGTCTTGAAGCTTTTTCTCACGCTCAAATCGCGCTAGATCCTCGGGACTGAGGTCGACATGCTTGTTTGTTTTGAGTGTGATGCGTTGTTCACGGTATTTTTTGTCACGGATCGCAAATGTTCGGGTGGTTTTTTTTTCGCCGTGCGTGACCTCGAGTACCTGCGGTTCTAGTGCCGCAGTGAGCGGAATGCCCACAAGCGCGACCCATTGACCTGCATCTGTTTGGGTGACGAGCACGGGTTTATTTTGATAACGCGCGGTAGGTGCCTTGTCCTGTTTGTTAGGCGCTCCTGCAATCTCGATGACGGCAACTCCACCGGGGACAGGCTGATGTAGAGTCTTGAGTTGCGCTGCTGTGTAAGGCGTTGCGCTCGTTGGCGCCGATACGATGAGTGGAGCGAGTGTCATGAGCGCGAAAAAAAAACGCCGCGCGTAGTATTGGGAAAGGCGAGAAAAATTCAAAACCCAAACTTCCAGAGATATTCGGTCGGGTTATCTGGGCAGGAACCAAATTGACAGACCATGAGCGCGCTGATGAGGTTGGCGAGGGTAATGAGTAAAAAGAGCCCCATCAAGACTAGTGCAATACGCGCATTGGCTTGAGGACGATTGGAGAGTTGAACGCGGGGCGTCGAGAGTTGATTTCTGTCGATGCATAGCATCACGGCGCAAAACACCAGCATCATGACAAAAGAAACAAAGGCCCAGGTATAAAAGTGCAAGCCAAAAAGCGTTGAGCCGTAGCCTGCGTCACCGGGCTCGATGTGCAAGAGGACCTGACGCACGGAGGCTGTCGCGCCCCCAAGCGCGGAGGCGAGGATGATGGCATAGTGCACGGCAGAGGGACCAAAGCGAACGTTGAACATCATGCCGATACCGGCCAGGGTGAGGGCGATGCGTTGCAGTTGACAGAGCGGACAGGGCAATTCGTTAAAAATGATCTGCCAGTAAAACGCCATCAATAGCGAAGTGCAAACGCCTACCAAGGCGAGGGCGTTGAACCAGAAAGAGATCCCTTGGCCGGTTGCACTTTGCGTGCGACTTGAATAGTCCATGACCGACCTCAGAAAGAAAGATTGAGTTTGTCTGTCATGTGGAACTGCAGCCACACCAGAAAGATGATAAAAGTCACACCCCAGCCAATGATGGCAGGTATTCTCTCGCCGCGCATCGTGAGGACGATTGCGACGAGAGCAGTTAAAAAAGGCAGCATCATGATCATGGGTGTCGCATCCTAGTAGGGCTGTGCGTAAAGCAAGCGAAACAAGCTTAACATTGTGCGGCGGCTTGCAAGATGACGATGCTCAGGTCAGTCAAACAGCCAGCTGCGCTTCAAAGGGTTGACCGACGCGGATCATTTGCCCTTCACCCGTTAAAACAATGCCATTCATACCGAAACAGATCGCATCGTGCATCCGAGATAAGCGGCGGTAGGCGGCAAGTGTTTCCATGACTTCGGGCGAACTTGTCGCGGTATAGGGGTCGATATTGGGGATGGGGCAGCGTCCACAGGGTTTAACTAGTTTGAGGTCGATCAGTCCGCTCGCGGTATGGAGCATCATGTTGGCGAGCTCGTCCTCGGCGTGCGCGTCTAGACCTTCGAGCACGAGATTGGGCCGAAAGCGCAACATATCAACCGGGCCATGCCCGTGTTCCATGAGACGCTCATTCAACACCTCTAATGCGTGTTGCGTCACAACGAGAAGCGCAAAGCCATCGCTGAACATGTTGTGCGCCACGGTGTCACCGGTCCATTCTCTCTGGGAGATCCGGCTTGACGTTGGGGAAAACCGAATCAAGCGATATTGTTTGCCTGGTACAGCTAAAAAAGCATCGAGCCATGCCGCGACTTCGTCACCCATATCGTCGCCGATCAGGGTGTCACGCCAAACGGTGACTTGTCTGGAGGTGCCAGCAGTACTCAGTGCAATCCTGACCTCGGCATGTTCGGGGGCGCTCAGATATAAGGCGTCTGCAGTCAGCCTGGGCGAGATCCAGACCATGTGCGGAATCTGGCGCTGGGTCACAAACGCACCATCCTGGTCGACAATCATCCACTCACGGTCATAGGAAAGCCCCGTGTTGTATAGGATGGCCTCCGAGACTTCGATACCCGCACAAGACTTCACTGGGTATATATACATCTGGCTGATGACGCCAGTACAGTCTGCCATGCTAGTCTTCCTGCGTATCTGTGGTCGTTATATTCTAAAATGAACTTCTTACTTCTGTCAGGATTTCGTTATGCCTTCTTTTGATGTGGTTTCTGAAGTCGATAAACATGAGTTGACCAACGCCGTGGATCAAGCCAATCGCGAGCTCTCGACCCGTTTTGATTTCAAGGGTACGGACGCTAAATTTGAGCTTGAGGGCTTTGTCGTGACCCAGGTCGCTTCGAGTGCCTTTCAGCTCAAGCAGATGCTGGATATTTTGCGTAGTCGCCTGAGCGCGCGCGGGATCGATATTCGCTCGATGGATGTCGCGGACCCCCTAGAAAACTTGGGAGGCGCACGTCAAAAAATTACGATCAAGCAGGGTATAGAGCAGCCGATCTCTAAAAAACTGATTGCGGCCATGAAAGAGGCCAAACTCAAGGTCGAGTCGCAAATCACAGGTGAAAAATTACGCGTCACAGGTAAAAAACGCGACGACCTCCAAGAAGCTATCGCGTTGCTGAAAAAAGCGGATGTCCCGCTGCCGCTTCAGTTCAATAATTTCCGGGATTAACGTCCACCTGTTTTTGCATCACCAAACAGCGTGGTCAAGCCGCGAGGCTGTGAACGCCAGTATTGCTTGGGTGCCTGAATCGAGGCACCCAATTCGGCTGCAGCGTGCCAGGGCCAACGCGGGTCATACAACATACCACGTGCCAGTGCGACCATATCGGCTTCGCCGTTGGCGATGATGTCCTCGGCTTCTTTGGCCTCGGTGATCAGCCCCACCGTCATCGTGGGTAACCCCGTTCCTTTTTTGATCGTTGTCGCCAAAGGCACCTGATATTTTGGACCTAAAGGGATTTTTTGCTGGTGGGCAACGCCGCCGCTCGACACATCGATAAAGTCACAGCCGCGCGCTTTCAAAATATTGCAAAACTCAACGCTTTCTTCCGGGGTCCAGCCACCCTCGGCCCAGTCTGTCGCGGAGATGCGGATCCCTAGGCTTGTTGTTTTTGGGGTGATGGCACGGACTGCATCGAATACCTCGAGCGGAAAGCGCATGCGGTTGGCCAGCGAGCCACCGTACTCGTCCGTTCGCTGGTTGGCGATCGGAGATAAAAATTGGTGCAAGAGATAACCGTGCGCACCGTGTAATTCGATCCCATCGAAACCAATCCGCAGGGCGCGTTTGGCAGAGTCGACAAACGCCTCGCGAATACGGGCCAGACCTGCTTTATCAAGTGCCAGTGGAGGAGTTTCTGTGGGCAGCTGTGGAATGGCGGAGGGGCCGACCGATTGCCAGCCTCCGTCCTTGAGCGAAATCAGTTGGCCCCCTTCCCAGGGGCGGGCGCTAGAGCCCTTGCGACCCGCGTGCGCCAGCTGAATCATGATGGGCATGGATGCGTATTGCCGCACTGCGTCAATCGTCTTTTTAAGGGCAGCTTCTGTTTCGTCAGAGTACAAACCCACGCAGCCGTGAGTAATACGGCCAATGTCTTCGACTGCCGTGGCTTCGATAATCAGCAGGCCAGCGCCTGACAAGGCCATGTGTCCGAGGTGGATCGTGTGCCAGTCGGTGGTTTTGCCCTCTTGCGCAGAGTATTGGCACATCGGGGCGATCACGATGCGATTGGTCAGTTCAAGAGGACCGATATTGGTAGGCGTAAACAGCTGACTCATGTGTCTGTGTCCTTGTTTTTGTGAAATTGTGGCCAAATGCTAACGGGCGGCGTTCGACTCTGCAAGTTGGCGGGTTTCCCAGGCAAGCATCTGCGCTTTTCGCTCGGCCCCCCAGCGGTATTGGCCGGATTCGCCCGACGCACGAATCACGCGGTGGCAAGGCACGACATAGGCGAGCTGATTCGCGGCAAGTGCAGTTCCGACCGCGCGTGCGGCACCGGGATGACCGAGCGCCTCGGCGAGTTCGCCATAGGTGCGGACGTGTCCCAAGGGGATCTCTTGCAGACCTCGCCAGACCTTGAGCTGGAAAGGGCTGCCGCTTAACACGAGCTTAAGTTTGGCAGCAGACTTGCCAGACGGCTCTTGCAGAAAAGCCTGTTCAAGCAGCTCGCGCGCGTGCGCATCGGCGCGCTGTAACGAACAACCCGGATACTGTTGTGCCAAGATTTCCCCGGCCTCAGGATCGTCCGCTTGCAGCAGATGTAACATCACAATGCCTTGCGCGTTCCAGCCAATGAGTCCCGGACCGAATGGCGTCGGCGCTTGACCATAGTGAATCGTGGCGACTGTAGGCATGGTGACCGAATCCTCTATAAAAAAAGGGCTAACCCATGAATCGGGTTCCATGGCAGTGTAGTAGGTCTGATCTCCAAGCGAAACCCTCGGTGCGCAGGCATATAATTTAACGACCAACCAGATGGTTTGGCGATCTTTGGATGGATCAATCATGAAGCAGGTGTTGTTAGGGTGCATTGCCGATGACTTTACCGGCGCTACCGACTTGGCGAACAATTTGGTGCGGGCGGGGATGCGCGTCCTGCAAACAATCGGAGTGCCTGAGACACCTATAGACGTAGCGGTTGACGCCATTGTGGTGTCTCTCAAAAGCCGCACGATTGCGCCCGCTGAAGCGGTCGCGCAGTCTCTAAAAGCATGTGCCTGGCTCCGGGCACAAGGTGCGCGTCAAATTTATTTCAAATACTGCTCAACCTTCGACTCGACAGCGCAGGGCAATATTGGTCCGGTCATTGATGCGCTGATGGACGCGCTCAAGACGGATTTCACAATCGCCACGCCCGCATTTCCCGATGTCGGTCGTACCGTATTCAAAGGCCATTTGTTTGTGGGCGATGTCTTGCTCAATGAGAGTGGCATGCAAAACCATCCGTTGACGCCGATGAAGGATGCCAATTTGTCACGCGTGCTCGCGTCGCAAACTAGGCATACCGTTGGTTTGATTGATTATGCTGTGGTCGCACAGGGAGCCGATGCTATTCGTGCACGCATTGCTGCGTTGCGCCAGGAGGGTATAGGGATTGCAATTGTCGATGCGATCAGCAATGCCGACTTGTATCGCTTGGCCCCGGCTTTAGCCGAGATGCCTCTTGTGACGGCTGGTTCAGGTGTGGCGATCGGTTTGGCCGCCAATTTTTCGATCAAGCCCAATTCTCAAGCGGCTGCGTTACCGACTGTTTCTGGCGCCAAAGCGATTCTGTCCGGAAGTTGTTCGCGTGCGACCAATGCGCAGGTGGCTCATTTTGTCGCACAAGGTGGGGCCAGTTATGCGCTCGATCCCTTGAGCTTGGCCAAGGGGGCTGATGCGCTTGATACCGCGGTACAACACGCTCTTGCGTGGGCGCGACCCACATTAGGCGAGCAACCGGTCCTGATTTATTCAACAGCAGCGCCTGAAGTGTTGCAAGCGGTGCAGGGACGTCTTGGCGTAGAGCAGGCTGGCCAGATGGTCGAAGCCGTTCTCGCCAAGATCGCTCAGGGTCTGATCGAGGCAGGTGTCGGACAGCTCATCGTCGCCGGTGGTGAGACCTCTGGCGCCGTGGTGCAAGCCTTGGGCATGACGCAGCTGCAAATCGGTTCTCAGATCGACCCGGGAGTGCCTTGGTGTGCGGGGCGCGCGCAGGCCTCGGGCCAACTGATGCATATCGCCTTGAAGTCGGGTAATTTCGGTCGTGAAGATTTTTTCACCCATGCATTTAAACGGATGACGTCTCAATGAGTATGTCACGACTGAACGCCGAGGCTCTTTTACGCGAAGACATATGCCGCGCAGGACGTAGTTTGTTTGAACGCGGTTATGTTCATGGTACGACTGGAAATATCAGCGTCAAACTACCGGGTGATGAGGGCGGTTTTCTGATTACGCCGACTGATGCTTGCCTCGGATTTCTCGAGCCAGAAAAACTGGCTCTGGTCGACGCGCAGGGAGAACAGCGCTCCGGTGAGCGTGCCAGCAAAACCTTGACTTTGCATCGCCGAATTTATCAACATGCTCCTGAAGCGGATTGTGTCATTCATACACACTCCTCTTGGTTAGTGGATTTGACGCTCAGAGGGGTCTGGCGCGAGCAAGACATCGTGCCGCCGCTGACGCCTTATTACGTCATGAAAGTCGGGCATGTGCCGCTCGTGCCTTACTTCAGGCCGGGGGATGTTCGGGTGGCCGAGCATGTTGCGCAGTTGATCGACACCTATCGTCAGCGTGGATTGATATTGCGGGCGGTGATGTGCGAGCGCCTGGGGCCTCAGGTATGGGGCTCGAGTACCACAGCGACCATGGCCGTGCTCGAAGAGCTCGAGGAGACTGCGCGGCTCTGGTTGCGCAGTTTAAATAGTGGTCATCCAGTCGCGCCTCTATCAGAGGATGCGATCGAGGAATTACGTCAACACTTTAAGGCGTCCTGGTAAAAATGAATATTTTGATCACTGGTGGTGCAGGGTTTTTAGGCACATTGCTCGCAAGCGAGCTTTTAAAGCGCGATGGCTTGCGAGGCCAGTCCTTGTCAAGCTTAACCTTGACCGATCTGGTCGCGCCGTCCCGTCAGGCACTGATGAGCCATCCCAAAGTTCGCATCGACACAGGCGATTTGCTGCAGCGCCTCCCTGACCTGCTTCGCAAGAACTACGATGCAGTGTTTCATTTGGCCTCGGCTGTCTCAGGCGAGTGCGAGACGGATTTTGAATTGGGGTTGCGCTCCAATCTTGAGGCGACACGCGTTCTGCTCGAAGGCTTACGTGCGCAGCACGCGCGCTCAGGCCAGGCGCCGTTGTTGTTCTTCGCAAGCTCTGTGGCGGTGTTCGGCTCAGACGCAGCGATTCCGTTGCCTGCCGTCGTGACCGATACGACCTTGCCGACGCCGCAATCTAGTTATGGCATCCACAAGTTCATCTGTGAACAGTTGATTGCCGACTACACGCGCAAGGGCTATATCGATGGGCGGGTCGCTCGCTTGATGACCGTCTCGGTACGCCCCGGTCGTCCTAACGGTGCGGCCTCCAGTTTTCTATCCGGGATCGTGCGCGAGCCTCTCGCGGGTATCGCTACGCGTTGTCCCGTCAGTCTCGACACGGCAGTCGCGCTGTCTTCGCCTTTGACCTCCATCGCGGGCGTACTCGCCGTGGCGGAGGCATCCCGTGAGGCGTTTGGCGGTCGAACCGCACTGAATTTGCCCGCTTTGACGGTGACGGTCGGTGAGATGTTGCAGGCGTTGCGCGAGGTGGCGGGCGAGCAAGTTGCCGCCCTCGTCACAGTCGAACCCGATGAACAAATCAAACGCATTGTGGGAGGTTGGCCTGCACGCTTTGATTGCCAACGCACCCACCGCTTTGGTCTTAAGGCGGACGCATCCTACCAGGACATCATTAAGCAATATCTTGA
>JBILJA010000104.1:0-8280 GCA_044368775.1 Burkholderiaceae bacterium | reverse complement strand
TATTGACAGTTCTGAGTATAGGTGCGCACGCCAATAAGGAGCTTGACCTCATCATTGAGCGTGGATTGTATGTCGAACCTGCGCCTGGTCAGCTTACGATCGAACAAGCACTGACCCAGCAGTACAAGCCTTTTGTGACTGTCCTCAATCGTGAATTCTCTCCGACGGTGCGTTGGCTGAGACTTCTCGTCGCTGCACCTCAACAAGGGTCAGAGCAGATTATTTTGCGTGTCGGCCCACACTACATCGGCGACATTCAGCTTTTTGAGCATCAACAAGGCACCTGGACTTCTCGCTCCGCGGGAGATCGTTTCCCCATCAACCAAAACGCTTGTGCAGATAATACGTATTGCTTTCCTGTCACGATCCATGCGGGCGTTGATAATTATTTTTATCTCAGAATCGACACCACCAATGGTTTCTTTCTGACAACACGGGTGATGACGCCCGAGGACCTGTCCTCCCTGATCGTCGAGCAGCAACGCGCCTTTGGCATAGAGTTTGGTGTTGTATTGATGGTTTGCTTGTGGGCTTTGTTTTTATATATTCGTACACGTCACAGACTGGCCGGTATTTTTTTCATATCAGAAATCGTCACGTTGCTCTTTAGTCTTTCTTCGTCTGGATTGCTTGCAAAACTATATTTCGAAGACCATGTGTGGATGGATAATCTGAGTTTCAATACTTTGTATGTATTGAGATTGATGGCTTCTTTGTTCCTGGTCCAAGAATTTTTGAGGCATCATGGGGCGCCGAGATGGTTCAGCTTTTACGTTAAAGGTGCAGTAGGTATCCTGCTGTTGGAACTCTTCGCTCTTAAGCTAGGTCCAGTGACGCTTGCCGCACTGAATTTCAATTTTTTGCTTGTGACCTTGATGCCGCTTATGTTGCTCTTGGCGCTGCCTGGTTGTCACCAGATGCCTCTGACACACAAACGACTGATTGCTTTAGGCGCCCTCATTCTAGGTGGACTGTTGTGGATTGATATTTTGCCCGTGTTAGGTTGGGTGAAACCGGATATCGTGACCGTACCTGGCAACTGGGGAGGGGTGATTGTGGCCGTAGCGTTGTCTCTGATGGTCAATAGCGACATCACCCATCGGCGTATCATTTATGATCGAGAAATGCAGGAGTTGCAGTATTTGCGGGCAAGAAACTTGGTGGAGTCAGAACAAATCAAGGATCGCAGTATGCTGATTGATATGCTCACGCATGAGCTCAAAAATCCGCTTGCGACCATGCGGATGGCTGCCGGCTCGCTTAGGCGCAGCCTTGGCGTGCTGACGACCGAGCAATTAACGGATTCAGCAGATCGAATCGATAGCATGGTGCAGGCTATCAATAATATGAATACGGTGATTGAGCGTTGTGTGCAAGTCGATCAGCTAGATCAAAAAGGATTCTCCCCCAAACTTGAAGATATCGAGATCTATCAGCTTGTGCATAGCGTGTTGGCCAGTCAGGGTGAGACTCAGCGCCTTGAGTTTCGACCTCAGTCATCGACCTTGATTTTTCGTACCGACCCTAATCTTTTTGCGATCATATTGACGAATTTGCTCGATAATGCAATTAAGTATTCGGAGCCTGATAGTAGGATCATGCTTGAGATCGAGCAGATTGAGGCGCTGAGTGTATATCCTGCAAGGCTGACGATGCGCGTGTCCAATACTGTGAGTCAAGATGGCGTTCCAGACTCTGTCAGTCTGTTTAGTCGTTATTATCGTGGCCCTTATGCGCATGAAAAATCAGGAACAGGTTTAGGCCTGTATTTAGTCAAGTCATTGTGCAAAATTTTAGGTGGGTCGATTCGTTTCGAGCATAATGATGGTCTCGTGCACTTTACGGTAGAGCTAAAGTAATGAGTCAACATTTCTCCAATACCCAGCATCAAGGGCTCGGCATTCAAGAGGGTGTCTCCAGCCTCTTTGCGCAGGCGCCGATGCGTGTCGCCCTTGTCGAGGACGATCCTTTGTTGCGCAAAGAAATTCACTACCACCTCAAGCAACAGGGTTTTCTGGTGTTCGCTGTGAGTAGTGGGCGCTCTTTAGATGATTTGCTGATTACTGAGCCGATTGATGCGCTCGTCCTTGATCTCACGCTCCCCGGCGAAGACGGTATCTCAATTGCCCGTCGTATGCGTACTAGTATTCCGAGTATGAGTATTATTATGCTCACCGCGCGCGCAGCGGTTCCTGATCGCCTCAAGGGTTACGAAGCGGGAACGGATATTTATCTGAGCAAACCTGTCGCACCAGAGGAACTGACCGCTGCTCTGATGAGCATGTATCGACGATCACGTCTAATCAATAAAGTCGCTTTGAGTTGGGTGATTAGCTTGCAAAACCGTTCAATCACGAGCCCGTATTCTGAAGAAAAAGTTTTTCTCACTAACAGTGAAAAAACTTTACTGGTGGGTCTCGCACAGGCTTCTAATTATGTGCTTGAAACTGAAGTCATTTGTGAAATGTTGAGTCAGCGTCCCGATGTCGATGACATCGGAAAACGTGCGCTCGAGAGTCTTGTGAGTCGACTGCGCAAGAAACTATCCTCTCTCTGCCCTGAAGGGTCGGAGCCGGCACTCAAGGCTGTCTGGGGCGTCGGCTATCAGCTTTGTATCCCCATCGAGATTCGGCCTTAGGCTTTGGGTGTTCTGGCGGTGTGTAGATTAGTGAATCGACTTTCCAGAACCAGGGACCAAAGCTTGAAAGAGCAAAGCCGAATCCACGCCGTCAAAAAGATAAGGCTGACCACAGAACTCGCAAGCTACTTCGATTTTTCCTTGCGTCTCCAAAATATCTTGTACTTCGTTTCGACCAAGCATTTTCAACATATCGGCGACGCGTTCACGCGTGCACGAACATTTCCACGTGATGGGCTTGGCTTCGAACATAACCAGCATCTCTTCCCAGAACAGTCTGTGCAAGAGGTCATCCTGAGTGGCCTCAAGCATTTCTTTTGTCGTGAGAGTTTCAGCGAGTCGCTGAGTGCGATGCCATGTTTCTTGGGCGCTCGCCACCTCGGCTTGCTGATTGCCACCCTGAAGCGGTAGACGCTGGAGTAAAAGGCCAGTGCAGTGTTCGGTATCTGCAGCGAGCCAAATCCGAGTGTCTAGCTGTTCGGACCGTAGCATGTATTGTTCGAGTGCCTCGGCGATCGAATCACCTTCGAGGGGGACGACTCCTTGATAGGCTTGACGACCGAGTGTGTTTTTAGGTGGATCGAGCACGACGATAAATTTGGCAGTACCACCTGGATTGAGTAGTGTTTGCAGATCACGTTGAATCGGTAAGGGGCCGTCGCGCAACTTGACTGTGGCGCGAACGCTCATGTCTGCCCGACACTCAACAACCATTAAGGCGATGGCACCATCGCCTTGGAGCTGAAGCAATAGCGAGCCATCAAACTTGAGTGTTGCGGCGAGCAGCGTTGAGGCGGCCACCAGTTCGCCCAGTAGTGCTGCGACAGAGGGAGGGTAGCTGTGATGCGCCTGCGCAGCTTGCCATGCATGATGGAGTTGGACAGACTCAATACGAACGCTACGGTCTTCGGAGAGAAATTTTTTAAGTTGATCTGACATAGGGGCCGATAAAAAGTCTCAGCCTAGACGTTTGAGCTGTTGGCGATACATTTGACCACGCGCGGCGTAGTGTTCAATATTGTGACGAATTTGTGCGATTTCCTCGTCGCCCAAGGTGCGAACAATTTTGCCAACCCCGATCACAAGACTGCCATCTGGAATTTCTCGGCCTTCGGGCACAATGGCGCCCGCGCCGATTAGACAGTTGCGACCAATACGCGCATGATTGAGCACGATCGCTTGCATGCCGACCAGTGAGCCCGTGCCGATCGAACAGCCATGCAGCATTGCTTGATGTCCAATGGTGACGTATTCGGCGATCGTCAGAGGCGCATCTTCGTCCGAGTGCAACACACTGCCTTCCTGAACATTGCTGTGATGTCCGATATCGATTAGAGTATTGTCACCACGAATGCTGACGTTGGCCCAAATGCTCGCGTGCGCACCCACCACGACATCACCGATAATGTCGGCAGAGTCAAAAATAAAAGCAGTGGGATCAATACGCGGGGTGAGTTCGCCAAGTTGATAAATCGCCATGTTATTCAACATCCATAAAAGCGTTGAGGAATGGCGTAAGTTTACTCTGTCAGCGTCATGATGTTCGGTTGCGAGATTTGCGTCCTGCATGCCAAACAAAACCGTCCGAATCGATGCGCGCGAGCTCGCCGGTTCTCCACCATTCTTGTGCGGCGGTCGTGTTTGCTTCGATTTCGGTGCGCCATAATCGAAGGGGGATGGCAGGGTCGGCGTGCCCGTATCGGTCTAGCCGGTGGACGGCGAGTTCACCAATATCCCCAGAAAACGCCTCTGAGCCATCCTCGTTCAGTACGGCGATGCGATGACCTGGGAATCTTTTGCCCAGACTCCCTATGCGACCCGTCCATTTTTGATGACTATCGCCGATCAGTGCAGGCATCTCCGAAGTCCCGAACAGCTGATTGAGCTTGAAGCCAAAGTGTTTTTCGCACCATTGGGCGAGTGCTTCATCTAAGGGTTCATCAACGATCGCGATACTGCGTAGGCGCGCGGGTTTGAGTTCTGGGAGGGCGTTTAGTTTAAATTGACGAAGTAAAGCGCTTGAGACAAGCGCGTGACTGACTGGATAGCGCTCAAGCAATTGTTGTGCGAGACCTGGCGTAGTTGCGCCTCGAACGCCCAAAACGGCGCGTCCAAAATAGAGTGCTGGAAGCACACCGCACAACAACGCGCTCGAATGTCCCCAATCCAAAGGTGTCCAGAACACCTCAGCGCCTTGAGGAAACCAGTGTTGAGAGGCGACGAAGCCAGGTAGGGCGCCAAGAAGAGCCTGATGCGCGAGCAGTGTGCCGCGCACGGGTTGTCCGGCATCGTTGCTGTATAAAAGCAAGGCGGGATCTTCTGCACGTGTCATGATTGGCTTGAAGACCTCGGGTTGTCGCGTCATAAGACTGCGCCAAGGTAATAAACGGTCGTCCTCAATGCCGACACTGACAACTTGGGTCAGTTTGGAGCATCGCGACAAAATCCCGAGTAGATGAGGTGCCGCCTCAGGACCGACAACAGCCACGCGTGTTTCAGAGTCACGCAGACGATATTCAAGAGCTTTGGGTGCCAAGTTGCTTGCAAGAGGCATGGCAACAGCCCCTACGCTAAATGCAGCGAGTTGAGCGACAACGGCTTCGGGACTTTGTCCTAAGATGGTCGCGACTCGGTCGCCCGGCTTGACACCCATACGTGTGAGCGCATTCGCAAACTGATTGGTGGCTGCACCAAGGCGTTCATAGGTCCAGATATCCCTATGACCAGCGCCATCCTCAAAAAATAGGGCGATTCTGCGAGCATCGGCTGAGCTTTGTGCCCAGCGATGGCAGCATTGCTCACCAATATTGAAATTGGTTGGCACTTGCCAGTGCAAGGATTCGCAGAGTGACGCGTATTGGTCCAACATGCCTTTTTTAGTGGGTAAACGATGCAATACTTGCTAGCATGGCTTACCAGAGCATTTGACGCAACACCGGTGAGTGGTGAGAAGCTAAAACTAAGGGTTTTTACTAGGCTGAATCTGGGGTTGGACGTTCACTAAACGGGTACCTGCGAGCAAATCATGAAGAAATTGTTGCTCTACCGTGAACCAAGTGGGTATGAAAACCAGAAATGGTGTGGCCACGATCAGCATCAACATGGCATTCCAACCCGATAGAGAGGCTGCCCCCCAAACGATACCTGCGCCAAGCAAGGGCAATACCCACATGTAGGCATAGCGCACGAGGAGGCGCCACGTTGGCGCTGGCTGCCCATTTGAGGCGAGTACCTTGATGTGCCAAGCTTTCATCGGCAGGGTTTGACCGCTTCGACGCCAGCAGATGAGAAAGTAGGCGCCGATCGCGATAAAAAGCCACACCTGACGACTATCGCGCAGCATGAGCGCATGTCGGCTTTGGGTGAGGGTATCGAAAAGATAACCAGCTAAAAAAACAACCGCGAAGAGAAGAACGCCCTCGTACATCATGGAGGCAAATCTTCTGAGTCGCGGCGGTGCTGGTGCTTGAGCGAGCGTAGTAGAAGGCGAAGTGCGGGTTTTCATCGGACATATTATCCCGCACTTTTAGGGCGATCCCGCGCACCCGGGAGTATTTTTAGAACATGTAACGAGCATTCGTCTGAGTGCGTACTGCATTAATAAAAGAAGCGATGCTGAACACGAAATTTTTGATTGCGCGGAGCGGATGAAAACGAAACTGTGATTCCATGGCTTTGGCAAGCAGGTCACGTTCGAGAGCATCAGTCAGGCGGTTTGCAGTGTATGTAGTCATGATATTTTCCATTGCTTGTTAGGGATAACCCTATTATTAGGGAAAACCCGAAACTAAGCAAATGCTTTTAAGGGATAACCCTTAATTTGTAAGGAAAAGTCTATAACCTAAACATTTTGTTGCATTGATGCAACGTTTCGATAGCTGCTCTCGACCAGTTCGAAACTAAATAAACGGCAGTCCAGCGCACCATTAAAAATCGGTGTGCGCCGATTTGCCTTGAGGCGAAGGTGTTTGGGCAGGTCCAAGTCGGAGGTGATGACGTTGACCTGCCAGCCGGCAAACTCGCGCTTGAGATTTGCAGACCACTCACGCCAAAACTCTAAGTCTTCTTCTTCGAGTCGTTCACCATAGGGAGGATTGGTCAGCATCCAGCCTGTGGGGGCGGGAGCGACTGCATCGCGCGCATCGCCCACTTCAAAATGGATGGTGTCTTCGGTTAAAAAGGCGCGCTCAGCATTACGTTGAGCCGCTTCAATCGCTTCGGGATCCGCGTCAATGCCGACAAGGGGCGCCTCTAGTTCGGGCAGAATACGGCTGCGTGCGTCTTCCTTGAGGTCTTCCCAACGACGTGCTTGATGGTCTCGCAGTCTTTCGAAGCCAAAGGGTCGAGTGATGCCGGGAGGAACGCCAAGCGCGATCCAGGCCGCTTCAATTAAAAGAGTGCCGCTGCCACAAAAGGGGTCCATGAGGGCCGCTTGTGGATCCCAGCCAGAGAGTGCCAAGAGACCTGCCGCCAAATTTTCTCTCAGCGGCGCATCGCCCTTGTCCAGTCGCCAACCGCGCTTAAACAGGGACTCTCCAGAGGTATCGAGGTACATCGTAGCGGTATCGTGAGACAAAAATAAATGTACACGCGCATCAGGTCTGACGGTATCGATAGAGGGGCGAGCGCCTTCGAGATCACGCAATCGATCGCATATTCCATCTTTGGCGCGCAAATTACAGTACTGCAAACTCTGCATGGGGCTCTTGACAGCAGAGGTGTCGACACGCAAGGTATGTTCGGCGCCAAACCAACGCTCCCAGCCGATGCTTTGCGCTAACTCAAGAATGTCATCCTCGTGTTGTACGGGCGCCTGACCGACACGCACCAAAATACGCGTAGCCAGTCGAGAGTAAAGATTAGCGCGCTGAACACCCCACCAGTCTGCAACAAAGTGACAACCTGCGCGCGTCGTTTGAACTTGCTCGTAGCCCAACGCGGAGAGTTCAGCATCGAGCGCTTCTTCGAGGCCTACAGGACAGGGTGCGAAAATATGAAAAATATCCGTCGTCGGACTGACGATCACAGAGCGAGAGATTTCTGGTTCTTTAGGTAACTCTTTGGGCGTTGAGATGCGGGGCGAGCGATCAGAGAGTGGCCGGGCGCGTTCACCGGGATTTCTGAACTCATTAGGTCCGCTTCGTAACGCTTCACTGCGACTCGAGCCTCGCGCGGACGAACTGCGGGGGGCTGCGCCGCCAGGGGAGGAGCGACTAGCTGTCGTTTTAGATGTTCTGGGCTCGGAAGACGGCTTTGGCACCTCACCATTGAGGCGCGCTGCTTTGTCTTTGGCAATTTTTTGTTGCGCGACTTGACGCGCACGGGCACCGATACGAACGCGTGGACGACCATCCGAAGAGACGTCTGTAGAGCCGACACGTTTGTTGATGGTGAGTGTTTTACGATCGGAGTCCTGATCAGACATGGCGTCTCATTAAAAAGGCTTGATGACGACCAACGCCGTCGCGGCAGTGAGGATCAACACGGGTGCTTCGTTGAACCAGCGATAAAAAATATGGGAGCGACGGTTCGCTCCCAGTTCGAATTTACGAAGAACGACACCACAGCTGTAGTGATAACCCAGTGCGACGACAACCAAGACAAGTTTGGCGTGCATCCAGCCATTGCCGGGTCCGAGTCCG
>JBILJA010000103.1:0-8310 GCA_044368775.1 Burkholderiaceae bacterium | reverse complement strand
TCCTTGCTCGAGCTTGAAGTCCCAGGTTTGGCGGAGTCGATTCGGCAAGCCTGTTTAGGCGAGGCAGACCTCGTGCCATACCGTGTTCGTCAGGCGTTGAATCAAGCGCTAGATCGTGCGTCGACGGACCGATTGGTCAAGACAATCATGTCGATGCCTTATTCGACTCAAACCTACACGCGACACCTGTTGTATGCCGATCCTGCGGGGATGTTTACCGTGGTCGCGTTACGCTGGGATCCGACGCAGGGCAGTCCGGTGCATGCGCATTACACTTGGTGCGCCTATCGTGTCTTGAGCGGGGTCTTGTCTGAAAGTCATTTTGAGTACGATCGATCTGTCGAGCAGGCTTATCTGTTCAATCGCGTGACGCGTGCGGCAGGTGAAAGTGTCTGTGGTCATGGCGGCATGGACTTTATCCATCGCCTTCATAATGAAGGCGATAAAACTGTAGTGTCGATCCATGTGTATGGGATTGATGCGGCGCGAATGAGTACGCATGTCAACCGGATGATGGCGGTTTCGCTCAGAGCAGAAACACCGTCGCAAGCCCCAGGAAAATAAAGAAACCCAGCGAATCCGTCGCAAAGGTTAGCAGTACCGAGGACCCCATCGCAGGGTCCTTTCCAAAACGGGTTCGTACGATCGGGACGAGCACCCCGATCATGGCACCAATCAGCATGTTGCAGATCATGGCGGCCATCATCACGAGCGCAATCGCGATCGAACTTGAAATCGCCCAGGCAAATACCGCGGCGATCATGCTGCCGACAAAACCCACCATGAAGGTCACAAGCAACTCACGCTGAAAGAGTTGCCAGACATTTTTGTCCGTGATTCGACCCACCGCCAACGCCCGAATAATCAAGGTCATGGTTTGGTTGCCGGAGTTACCGCCAATCCCCGCGACGATCGACATTAGGAAAGCGAGTACGACAATGGTGCTGACTGTGTCTTCGAAGCGCGAAGCGATAAAAGATGCTGTGGCGGCCGTGCAGAGATTCAACAGCAACCACGGCGCACGATTACGCAGCGCACGGCTCACAGGCGCGAAAATATCCTCGTCTTGCATACCCGCACGTGAAAGTGCTTGTTCATCCGAGTCCTCGCGGATCACATCCACGACCTCGGCGATCGTGACGCGACCAATCAGGCGACCAAGATCATCCACCACGGGCGCGGACACTAAGTCATAGCGTTCGAATGCGCCTGCAGCCTCCGCATCGGCATCCAGAGGGCTGAGCGACAAATAGTCCGTGCTCATCACGTCGCTTACCTGCGCGTCCGGTTCGTTGACCAGCAAAGATGACAGGCTGAGCGTACCCAGAAGCTTGTCTTGACGGTTAACGACAAAAATCTGATCCGTATGGTCCGGGAGCTCGGGCAGACGTCTTAGGTAGCGTAGAACCACTTCAAGCGAGACGTCTTCGCGAACACGGACCATTTCAAAGTCCATGATGCCGCCGACACTGTCGTCGGGATAGCCCATGGCCTCGATAAGACGCGCGCGCTCTTCGTCTGTGAGTCCTTTTTGAACCTCTGCGACAACGTCGGCGGGCAGGTCAGGCGCAAGGTCTGCGAGCTCATCCGCATCCATGTTCTCGGTGGCGGCGACCAGATCTTGACGATCCATGGTCTCGATGAGCGACTCGCGGACCCAGTCGTCAACCTCAAGCAGCACATCAGCGTCATGTTCGGCGCGGACTAGGCGCCAAATCATTTGGCGTTCGATGTTTGGGACTGAGCCTAGGATAAAGGCGATATCTGCAGGGTGAAGATCATTGACCAGCGCAGATAACTCGGCTTCGTGCTGACGATGAAGGAGATTTTCAACGAGTTCGGCTCGTTGGTCGCCATCCTCTTGGCGATGCACCAGGTTTTCGACTAACTCGTGACGATGTAATAGTTCCTGAACTTTGGCGAGCGCAAGCTGGGCGTCCTCGGGATCAAGGCGCCTGACTAATGTTGCAGGATCGATAGGTGTTTGCGTCATGCGAATACACCATAGTTGTTCAGGTGACGAGCTTCACTAATGCGTAGCCGCCGAATGCAAGCAGTATAAACAGGATCACGCCGAGTGCCACGACACGTGGACCCGCATCACGAATTTGTGTAAAGCGTGTTTGGATACCGAGCGCAGTCATGGCCATCGTCAAGACGAAAATATCGAGTGCGCGCAAGGCTTGCAAGACAGCGGGAGGGATGATGTTTGCCGAGTTGATCAGGGCGAGGACTAAAAAGCCGATTGCGAACCAAGGTACAGGCAGTTTTGGACGTGGCGCACCCGCCTCAGCGTTGGCAATGGCGATGCGCTGAAGCCAGAGGCCCAGAATGATCAGCACAGGAACGAGTAAGGCGACACGTGTCATTTTCACAATCGTGGCCACCTCGGTCGTTGCGGCATCGATGTTACTGGCCGAGGCGACGACTTGAGCGACCTCATGAACTGAGCCACCAAGAAAAATACCGAAGGCGCGAGGATCCATATCAAACCAACCCGCTTGATACAAAATCGGGTAGAGGAACATAGAGATCGTGCCAAAGAGTACGACGGTCGCAACCGCGACCGAAGCTTTGTGCGGTGCAGATTTAAGGGTGGATTCGAAGGCAAGCACCGCGGCGGCACCGCACACAGCACTGCCGGCCGATGTCAGCATCGCTGTGTCACGATCAAGCTTGAGTAGTTTTGTGCCGATGAGCGTGCCCAGAATCAACACACCTACAACGATACCCACTGAAACAACGAGTCCTGGCAGTCCAACTTCGATAATTTGTTGGATGCTGATGTTCAATCCATAAAAGGCGACGGCGACGCGGAGCATGCGTTTCGCCGTAAATTGAACGCCGACACTCCACTCCGCTGGCATGGAGCCACGCAGGAAGTTGCCATACAGCATGCCGCAGACGATGCCGACAACCAGAGGACTAAAACCAAGAGATTTGACGAAAGCGATGCCAGCGAGTTGCGTGACCGCCGCAGCCATCAAGCCAACGAACAGTACGCCATTGATTCTGTCGCGCCAAGGTGACACGGTTGCATGGGTGGGGTGAGACATACCTATCCGGCAGACTAGTTGTAAGTGACAGTGATACTAACCCGATACCTAGAACCTAACCAAGAGATCCTTTTATCGCGCTTAATTTTAGCGCGCTTGGGAAAACCAGTTTTCCGCGATTTTGACCCAATAGGTTGCGCCCAGAGGTAATAGCGCATCATTGAAGTCGTAGGAGCCATTGTGCAGCATGCAGGGGCCGAGGCCATGTCCAGCATCCCGATGCTCTCCTAAACCATTGCCAATCCATACATAGCAACCGGGAACCTCTTGCAACATAAAGGCAAAATCCTCGGCGCCCATGGTGGGTGTGACATGATCGTCAACCTGTTCGTCACCGACAATTTCGCGGATGACATCCGCGCAAAAGGCGGATTCGATTGGATGATTAATTGTGGGTGGGTATTTGCGCTCGAAGGAGAAATCCGCTTGTGCGCCCATCGCCGCCGCGGAGTGCTCAATGATCTCGCGCATGCGTTGCTCGATCATGTCCAGCGTTTCGACGGTAAAGGTTCTGACCGTGCCGCGCATTTCGGCCTCGGTCGGGATCACATTATCAGCACTGCCTGTATGAATCTGGGTGATGCTGAGCACCGCGGCTTCGAGTGGGTGGCGGTTGCGTGTCACGATGCTTTGCAAGGCTTGCGCAATGTGGACTGCCGTCATGACGGGATCCACACCAAGGTGCGGCATGCCGCCGTGCGCGCCTTTGCCTCGAATGGTAATACCAAACTTGTTGCTCGAGGCCATGATGGGGCCTGCGGTCAAGCCAAAGTGACCGACGGGTAAACCTGGCCAGTTATGCATACCAAAGACGGCTTGCATGGGAAACTTTACAAA
Organism: Burkholderiaceae bacterium; assembly: GCA_044368775.1. Lineage (GTDB taxonomy): Bacteria > Pseudomonadota > Gammaproteobacteria > Burkholderiales > Burkholderiaceae_B > Zwartia. Next base: position 4,417 of record JBILJA010000103.1, on the reverse strand, counting down.
GAGGCCATCCTCGATCATCTTCTTGGCGCCCGCGCCACCTTCTTCGGCGGGTTGAAAAATGACGTAAACGGTACCATCGAAATTTTTATGCTCAGCCAAATAGCGGGCCGCACTCAAGAGCATCGCCGTGTGACCGTCATGTCCACAACCATGCATTTTGCCGGGATGTTGGCTGGCATGCGCAAAGGTATTGAGCTCTTGCATCGGCAGCGCATCGAGGTCCGCGCGTAAACCGATCGCGCGGGTTCCGGGCGTGCGACCTTGGATGATGCCCACAACACCCGTGCCACCCAGTCCGCGATGAATCGGGATGCCCCATTTTTGGAGTGTGTCAGCCACGACGTCGGCGGTGCGCTTTTCCTCGTAGCAAAGCTCTGGATGCGCGTGGAGATCGCGGCGAATTGCCTGAATTTCGGACTGCCAATTGAGAAAGGGCTCTAGAAGTTTCATGCAAATCACTTTAAATGAGTATGTCTAACGGTATTATCAATCTAAACCATTGTCACGACAGAATAACCCTCACCCTAAATCCGACTATGCCATTTCCTTGGATTAACAACTACCCGGCGGGTGTGCCTGCTGAAATTCCGACCCATGACTATGTCTCCTTGGTCGATTTACTGGATCGCGCGTGTAAAAAGCATGCCCAGCGGACCGTGGCGAGCTCTTTCGGTGTGGCGCTGAGCTATCAAGATCTTGACCGGCATGCCCAGGCATTTGCGGGCTGGTTGCATGCGCAGGCCTTGCCTCCGGGCTCGCGTGTCGCCCTCATGATGCCCAATGTCATGCCTTACCTCGTGTCCTTGTTGGGAACCCTGCGCGCGGGGCATGTGATTGTCAATATCAATCCACTCTGTACACCACGAGAGCTTTCCATCCAGCTGAGGGATAGTGGGGCATGCACCATTGTGGTGCTTGAAAGTGTTGCACGCACGGTAGAGCAAGTCACGGACTGTCCTGCGCTCAAACATCGGGTGGTGGTAGCACCAGGCGCCATGCTTGGGTTTTTAAAGGGAAATTTAGTGACGCTGGGTGCGCGCTATGTGCGCAAGTTGGGTCCAGAAAAACCACTGCAGGGTGCCTGGTCTTGGGATGCCGTGCTCAAGCGAGGTCAACAGCAACAGTGGGTACGGCCGGCCTTGAGTCTGAATGACTTGGCCGTGCTGCAATATACCGGCGGGACGACGGGGCGGCCCAAAGGGGCGATGTTGACGCACGGTAATTTGGTCGCCAACGTCTTGCAGGTCGAAGCCGTGGCCAGGCCAGCCCTGCATGACCTGTTGGACGGTTCCCTGACCATGCTGACGGCGCTACCTCTTTATCACGTGTTCGCCATGACAGTGTGTGGGTTTTATGCGATGCATGCGGGCATGAAAAGCGTGCTGGTCATCAATCCACGAGATCGTGCCTCTTTAATTGCTGCATGTCGCAAAGAGCCGCCTCACGTGCTGCCAGGCATCAACACTTTGTTCAACGCGCTGGCCCATGATGAGCGGTTTGCCAAACTTGATTTTTCGACCTTGCGTCTGGCTTTTGGTGGTGGCATGGCGATACAGCGGGCTGTGGCTGAGCGCTGGCGCAGTGTCACAGGGCGCCCATTGATTGAGGGCTATGGCTTGTCGGAAACATCTCCAGTTGTCGCCGCGAATCCCACCAACGCAACTGCCTATTCGGGGAGCGTTGGCTTGCCTGTGCCCTCCACCGAGATTTGTATTGTGAATGAGCAAGGACTGCGTCTTGCCTTGGGTGATGAGGGAGAAATCGCGGTACGAGGTCCTCAAGTAATGCGCGGTTATTGGCAGGCGCCTGTGGAAACCGCCGCTGTCATGACGTCCGAGGGCTTTTTGCGGACAGGCGATATCGGAAGGATGGATGCGCAAGGCTATGTCTATATTTTGGATCGCAAAAAAGACATGATTTTAGTCTCAGGATTTAATGTGTACCCCAATGAAATCGAGGCGGTGGTGAGCGACCTGCCAGAAGTGCTTGAATGCGCCGCGGTGGGTGTCTCTGATGCGCATTCAGGAGAGATGGTGAAATTGTTCGTGGTGCGACGCGACCCCCTATTGGATGAGGCAAAGATTCACAGTTGGTGTCAGCAGCACTTGAGCCGGTACAAGTGTCCGAAAGTCATTGAGTTTAGGGATGAGTTGCCCAAGAGTCCGGTGGGCAAAATTTTGCGTCGCGCGCTCCGGGACGCGTAACCATGTTGTTCACCCGTCTGGGGTTGCCACAGAACTGGTGCGCGCGTGCTCAATACACCTTGTTAGAAAGTAATTTTGGCGAAGGGGTGTCGTTTATTAGATTGTGGGAGCGTTGGAGGCAAGAGCCGACACGTCCCGCGCGATTGCACGTTGTGGCCCTGAGTCCCTCTCTGGTCGAGGCCCCTGTGTTGCGCGCTCGGTTACGCGCGCAAACACCTCCCGAGGCGCATGACTTGGTTGAACAGTTGGTGCGACAGTGGCCGTTCAATATGCCCGGGACGCACCGTCTGGACTTTGAGGGACTCGCCGTGACGCTCACACTCGCCGTAGGCCCCGTCGCGCGCACCTTACCAGGATTGGTGGCGGCAGTGGATGCGGTGTTGTTCAGTGGCCGTGCAGAGAACGCACAAGAACCGCTTGCTTCATTTTGGCAGACCTCGCTCCATCGTTTGGCGCGCGACCCCGCGCGCTTATGGCTCGCGCTTGCGGATGGACAGGTCGTGCAAGCTTGTCTGACGGGATCGACAGGTTCTACAGAAAATATTCATGTCGCCACGGATCGCATGGTGCGTCAGCCTGAGTTTAAAAAAGAGAATCAACACGCCGTTGTTGTGGGAGGCGGCATTGCTGGCGCGGGTGTGGCCCATGCCCTTGCTTTAAGAGGTTGGCGAGTGCAAGTACTGGATGTCGGTCATCGTCGCGCACAGGCGCATGGTGGGCATCTTGCCGCAGCTTTAACGCCCATGGTCTCGCGCGATGATGATGTGCGCGCGAGGTTGTCGCGTGCGGGAAGTCTGCGTGCGCAGGCGCGCTGGTCGCACGTGAGCCAAGAGGTGCTGTGGCGTTGCGGCGCATTGCAGCTTGAGCGTGTGAGCGGTCGCATGGTTGATCTGGCAGGTGTACTTGATGGGCTCGCATTGCCTGAGCAGTGGGTGCGCTATGTATCTTGTGCGCAAGCCAGTGACATCGCGGGTGTGTCACTGACGCGCGGAGGGCTTTATTTTCCAAGTGCGGCGCGCATTAGACCCGAGCGACTGATTGAGGCGTTGTTGCAGACACCGGGCATTGAATGTAAGGATGCGCAGGTGGATCATGTCAAGAAGGTCAACGGTCAATGGCATGTCCTGGATGTATTGGGCGAGGTCAGGGCCCAAGCATCGCAGGTGATCCTGGCAAGTGCGTTTGGGACGCAAGCGCTGTTACACAAGAGCGACCTACTCAACCATCATGCGCGAATCGCCGCCATGCATCAGCTTGGCGGCGAGATTACCCTGATGCCCGAGCAGCTTTTGGCCGGTGGGCCTCGCTGTATTGTTTCCGGAGATGGCTATGTGTTGCCCTCTCTGGATGGTTTGTGCGCCGTGGGGAGTAGCTACGTGCATGGCGCCGAGCAGATCGAACCAAGCCTCGTGGGTGCGCAGGGCAACGTTGCCCGTGCGATAGGGCTCCTCGGGCTCGCTAGTTTGACCGGGTCGGCAGACTTGGCGGCTATGCCGGGCTGGGCGGGTTGGCGGGCTGTCTTGCCGGGGCGCCTGCCTGCGATCGGCCCCGTGGCGCAGACGCAGGGCCTTTGGGTGGCGACGGGCTTCGCTTCGCGAGGCTTGACTTGGTCGAGTTTAGCGGGGGATCTGATTGCCGGGGCCTTGAGTGGCGAGCCCTTGGCCTTGGAACGGGATATAATGGACAAAATTAGTCAAACTTAGACAAAATCCAAAATAGCGCCCTTAGTCGCTTTTTCTTACGCGCTGAACATGCACCTTGAAACGCTAAAACTAGTCGATTCGTTACCTTCGAGGGTCGTATTCGACGCGGGTGCGGGGATGAAGCTTGTCGTTGAGCCCCATGCTCCCGGTGTATTTCGAATCCGCTGTGGACTTCCCGAGGCCGTCGCTGCAGATATTTTGCCTGGCGTTCGAGCGCGTGCGCATGCGGATGTCTTGTTGGCGCGTCCGGAAGCGATTGGTGAGGGGATTCTGGAGCCTCTGACTGGCGGCGTAAAAGGTTGGCGTTTAGTTCAAGGCGATACCGTACTCGACATTTCAGTCAACCCCTTCAAAATCGATTTGCAGCGTTTGGGTAAAAAAGCCCTGTCGTTGGCCGAGAGTGGTATCGCCCTTCAAGATGCGTTGTGGACGGTCGGTTTTGAGCTTGCGCCCAAAGAAAAGATTTTCGGTTTAGGCGAGACCTCTGGTGATCTCGATCGCCGCTCCGAA
>JBILJA010000254.1:0-2502 GCA_044368775.1 Burkholderiaceae bacterium | reverse complement strand
TGTCTTCTCTCGGCGTGCAAGTGCATGGCGGCATGGGCTTTATCGAAGAAACGGGTGCCGCGCAGTTTTATCGCGATGCGCGTATTTTGACGATTTATGAAGGGACGACAGCGATCCAGGCGAACGATCTGATTGGTCGCAAGACGCTTCGTGATGGGGGTGCCGCCGCGCAACGGCTGAGCCAGCGGATGAAACAAACCGTGGCAGCTGTCCGAGATGCTGCCGATCGCGTTCAGGGGAGTGAGCGCGCAGGCATGCTATTGATTGTGGACAATCTCTCGCGTGCGGTCACGCATTACGATGGAGTGGTTTCATTCGTGCTTGCGCAGACCAAAGAGCATATTCGCGCTGTCTATGCAGGGAGCGTGCCTTATTTGATGCTCACGGGATATGTCTTGAGTGGCTGGTTGATGGCGCGTGCGGCTCTTGCCTGTGCTGAGCCTCAAACAGTAAATGGAGATGTAGGACTTTCACCTGCTTTCATGAAAAACAAAGGTGCGACAGCAGTTTTTTATGCGGGTGTCATCTTGCCTCGCACGCAAGCGCTTGCGGATGCGATTCATCAAGGTGTCGTGTTGACGCAAGCCGTCGATCACTCCACCTTGATGCTTTAAGGTCTTAGACTCAAGGCAAAATTGCATCGAGGCTTGTATTGACCTCGATGAGTAGGGGTTCGCGCGACAACAGCGCAGCCTTGATCACGGCATCGATCTCGGACTTCTTTTCAAGGCGCGTCGCTTTCATGCCAAAGCTCGTCGCGAGCGTGTAAAAGTCGGGGTTAAATAACGAGGTGCCGCTCACGCGCCCTGGATAGCCGCGCTCTTGATGCAAACGTATCGAACCATAGCTGCAGTTGTTTGAGACGATGAAAATGATGGGAAGCTTGCGCTCTACCGCTAGAATCATTTCGTTGCCTGTCATGAGAAAACCACCATCTCCGACCATGCAAATAGTCGTGCGCTTGGGGTCGCGCAATGCGCAAGCGAGTGCGGCGGGCGTGCCGTAACCCATCGCCCCGGCCAAGGGCGCCATTAAGCGTTGACCTGACTTGAAATTGAAATGTCGATAAACGGGGGCAGCAAAAGTACCCGCATCTAGACAAACTGTCGTGTCCCGAGTCGCATTGTCGGCAACCGCCCGCACAACATCCGTGAAGTTGACGCCTTGTTTGGCTTCGCGGTTGGGCCATGCCGCATAGGGCAGTGCGTGTTGGCGTAGCGTCTTGAGCCACTCCTGTCGAGCGGAGCCAGGCTGGGTCGCGTTGGCTTGCGTGAGCGCGCGCACCAAAGCGACCGGATCACAGACAAGCGGATAGTCGGCCACCGTATCCCAATTGACAATGCGTGAATCCGGATAGCAGTGCAAGAGTGTTTGTGGCGCTTGAGCGTAGCGCGGGAACTGGAAGTTTTGAGTCGTGATGTCTCCTAAGCGGGTACCAAGCGCTAGGATGAAGTCACTCTCTTGCAGTGTGGTCATTTGGGCGGATGGATTGGACAGGCCGAGGTCACCGACGAAAAAAGGATCGTCATTGGCAAAGATGTCGTGACGGCGAAAGGACACCAGCGTAGGCAGTTGCCAATGGTGAACAAAGGCGCTGAGCGCCTCGCGTCCACCGGCACACTCAAACATTCCGCCAGCAATCACAACGGGTCTTTTGGCATCCGCTAGACGTTTGCCAATCTCATCCATGACGGATTGTTCGGGGAGTCCAAAAATCTGCGCATGATTTTTGAAACTTGGCTTGGCGACGGTCTGTTGTTGAATATCCTCTGGGATCACCAACACGACAGGTCCGGGAACACCAGAGGTCGCCATCCTGATTGCTTTGAAAGCCGCTTCACCGAGTTGCTCGGGGGTCTGGCATTCGAACACCCATTTGGCGATTGAGCCGTACATTTTTTGATAGTCAATTTCTTGGAAAGCTTCGCGGCGTAAATCTCGAGCGGCGATTTGTCCCACAATCAGGATCATGGGAACCGCGTCTTGCTGTGCGGTATGCACGGCAATCGCCGCATTGGAGGCACCAGGTCCGCGACTCACCAGCGCAACACCAGGTCGCCCTGTCAAACGCCCGTCGGCAACCGCCATATAACCTGCGCCGCCCTCATGTCGGCATGTCACGACATCGATTTGTGGGAAGTCGATGACAGCATCGAGCAAGCCAAGATAGCTTTCTCCGGGAACAAGAAAAATACGATCCACGCCGTTATCGGCAAAAACTTGAAACATTGCATGGCTAGAGGTAAATGAGTTCATGTGTGATGTTACTAAGTAAAATTTATGATTTTTAGAAAGTATTTGTTCTTATGGTCTTGAGGTGAAAGAAATTAGCATAAAGCGTGCTGTTGTAAAAAGACAAAGTTTCAAAATACTGTTCTTGCAAACAGTACTGGTTTAATATACAGTACTGTTTATAGATCACTACAAGGAGTCACAACATGACACGAGAAGTCCGCCACAATTACCCACCTTCATTTGCTGCCTACAGCTCTGATCGCCTCG
>JBILJA010000102.1:0-8475 GCA_044368775.1 Burkholderiaceae bacterium | reverse complement strand
ATCGAAATCATAAAGGCCATGAAAAGCCTTAGCCTGACACAACAAGAGGCTGCCAAATGGATGGGCATTAGCCAGCCGAAACTTTCTGACATGATACGTGGCGACTTCACTAACTTGTCTGAGCGTAAACTGATGGACTATCTGACACGATTAGGCTATTTGGAGCTATTTGACGCTTGGCAAGGCGAGTCACAAACGAGGCCCCCACAATTAAACCTTGAAACGAGAAAGAGCTTTAATTGATGTGCTTCATGTCCTTTGATATCTTGATCGCTGATCAAGAAGCGGTCGTTGACGAGTACGTATTTAGCTAATGCGTCTACTCATTACGCCCTCGTTTGTCAGGTCAACACGAGATTTCTTCTGCGATTTGAAACGCCTCGAATTAAGGAGATACGAATGAATACCATCAAGCTTCGCAAATGGGATAGCGCTGAGCACCTTAAAACAGAAGAGGATATGGCGCTGTATTTTGAAGCCTGTCTGCAAGAGGCAGGAGACGATGTCGCGTTTCTTGCTAAAGCGCTTGGCAATATTGCGCGTGCCAAAGGTATGTCTCAATTATCGCGCAACACTGGTTTAGGTCGTGAGAGTCTCTAGTGCAGTCTCGCATGCAGGGCTCGTGACAAGTCATCAAAGCAGTACCGGAGAACCCCCATGCGCCCACTGTCCAAATCAAAATTAATGGCCTATCGGCAGTGCCCCAAGCGCGTGTGGCTCGAAGTCCATCACCCTGATTTACGTGTAGACACTGCGGCTTCCCAGAAAAACTTTGAGACTGGACATCAAGTCGGAGAAATCGCTCAGCAGTTGTACGACCCCGCAGGACTTGGCACGGTCATCGAGCCCTTTGCCGAGGGGATTGATGCGGCACTCGCCCTGAGCCTGACCTTGCTCGACACGCCACAACCCATTTTCGAAGCCGGCTTTGCCGCCGAGGGGGCGATGGCGTTTGCAGACGTGATGCTGCCGGTCAACGAATCTTGGCGCATGGTCGAGGTCAAGTCCTCCACCTCCGTCAAGGATACTCACCGCGAAGACGTCGCCGTTCAAGCCTTTGTTGCCCGCGCGGCAGGCGTGCCTCTGAACGCCATCGCACTCGCGCACATCAATAGCAAGTGGGTCTATCCTGGGGGCGGAGACTACCAAGGCCTGCTGGTAGAAAACGACCTCACCGAAGAAGCCTTTGGTCGTGGCGCAGAGGTCCAGCGTTGGATCGAGGCCGCTCAAAGCGTTGTTACTCAAGTCACCGCACCCGCGATCAACATTGGCCCACACTGCCACGATCCTTATCCTTGCGGGTTTTACGCACACTGCCAGAGTCAAGCGCCCCAAGCCGATCATCCCATTGCCTGGCTACCTAAGCCCCTTAAAAATGGCTTGGTCGCTCTCATCGCCAACACAGGCATCACAGAGCTTCGCGACGTCCCCGATCATTTGCTCAACGACAAACAACAGCGCATTAAAAACGCGACCCTTGCGAACGAGGCGTATTTTGATCAAGCGGGTGCTGCTCAAGCATTAGCTGCGCACACGCTACCCGCGTATTTTCTGGATTTTGAAACCATTAATTTTGCCGTGCCGATCTGGGCGGGCACGCGACCCTATCAGCAGATCCCGTTTCAGTTCAGCGTGCATCGCCTCTCTGACACACAACTCACTGAGCAATCTTTCATCGATCTCTCAGGACGCGAACCCTCAGAGGCCTTTGCCAAGGCCTTGGCCGCGGCCTGTCACGAGCCCATCCCGATCTTTGTGTACAACGCGGGCTTTGAGAAAACCCGCATCAGTGAGCTTGCCAATAGATTTCCTGAGCTCGCCCAAGACTTGCTTGCGCTCAACGATCGTGTGGTTGATCTCTTGCCGATCGCACGTGGGTATTACTACCATCCGAGCCAGAAGGGGAGTTGGAGTATCAAAGCCGTCCTCCCCGCACTCTGTCCAGACCCAAATCTACATTACGACAAGCTCGATGGCGTCCAAGACGGCGGAATGGCCATGAGCGCCTTTGTCAAAGCCATCGCGCCCCAGACCACACCCGCGCGCAAAGCCGAGATCGAGCAACAGCTGCTCGACTATTGCAAACTTGATACCTATGCCATGGTGAGGCTGTGGAGTGCTTTCACGGGAAAGCGCTTACTGGAAAGCGCTTAGCCGTTCAAACTAGTTAGGTTCAAGCTTGATCGACTTTGCGACATTGCCCCATTTGGTAGACTCGGCCGCTAAAAACTTTGTAAAGTCCGAGGGCGACTGGGGATCTGGGCGTACACCGAGTTTTTCAAACCTAGCGATCACCTCAGGATCCCGCAGCGCATCCGTGGTGGCCTTGTTTAACGCCGCTACGACATTGGGTGGCAGATTGGCCGGACCAAACAGTCCAAACCAGCCCTGGGCACTGAAATTAGGATAGCCCGACTCCGCAACCGTTGGCACATTCGGCACGGCAGGCGAGTGCTGTGGCCCAGTAAGCGCAAGAATCTTTAAACGCCCGCTCGCGACATTATTTAACGCAGTCGCTAACGACGTTTCAAAAGAAATCGGGATCTGATTGGCGAGTAAGTCTTGCATCGCAGGGCCTGCACCCTTGTAAGGGACGTGGGTCATCTTGATCCCCGCGCGTTGTGAAAACATTTCCGCCGTCAAATGCGGGATCGAGCCATTACCCACACTCGCATAGTTCACCTTATCGGGATTCGCTTTAGCGAACGCGATCAGCTCCTGAACCGTGTTGTAGGGGGCCGCCACATTGGCCACGATCGCGCCATCAGTCGTGATCACATTGGTGAGCGGCGTAAAGTCTTTGCTGGGATTGAAACCAAGATTTTTGGTGACATGCGGCGCAATCGACATGGCGCTCACCGTCAAGAGACCCAAGGTATACCCATCAGGCTTGCTGCGCGCCACATACTGAGTACCAATGTTGCCACCCGCACCGACCTTGTTTTCTACGACCACTGGTTGATTTAAATATTTGGTGAGATTTCTCGCCACCTCGCGACCGGCAATATCCGTTACCCCACCCGGTGGAAACGGCACCACCAAGGTAATCGTCCTGTTCGGATAGTCCGCTTGCGCAAAGGCAAGCGACGACACACTCATGACCGCCGCAAATACACCCATACTGAGTGTTTTAAATTTCATATTTTTCATGTTGTCTCCGGATTATTTTTGTGTACTTAAAAAGCAAAACTTAAAAAGCAAATTAACATAGTTGACTGACAAATTTCGTCGTCAAATAGCTCTGTATCCCCTCCGCGCCACCTTCGGAGCCCTGACCGCTATCCTTGATGCCACCGAACGGCAGCTCACATACGATCATCTGCGTGTGATTGATCCCGATCATGCCTGCTTCGAGTTCGTTACCCAAGCGTATCGCATTGCGCGTCGACTCCGTAAAGCCATAGGCCGCCAAGCCATACGGCAAACGATTGGCTTCCTCGATGGCCTCATCCAGGGTATCAAAAGGCAAGACCACCGCGATCGGACCAAACGGCTCCTCGTGCATCACCATTGCATCGGGGGCGACATCAGCCAAAATCGTCGGCTGCCAAAATAGTCCAGGACCCGGCACGCGCTCGCCGCCCGTCATGATCCGCGCGCCTTTGGCTTTGGCATCCGCAACCATCTCACCGATGGCTTTGATGCGACGTCCATTCGAAAGAGGGCCCACCTTGGTCTCAGGATCCAGACCATTACCGATTTTCATTTCCTGGGTGTAGCGGACAAACAGTGTGAGAAACGCCTCATACACACTACGCTCCACCAGAAACCGGGTGGGGGATAAACAGATCTGTCCCGTGCCTCGGAACTTGCCGGCCGCAAGAATCTGGGCAGTCTTGTCCAAGTCAGCGTCTTTGCAGACGATGACCGGTGCGTGTCCGCCTAACTCCAATGTGATGGGCTTGAGTGCACGACCCGCCATGGCGGACAAGTGCCGTCCAACGGGGACCGAGCCAGTAAACGAGACTTTGCGGATCACGGGAGATTGAATGAGAAATTCCGAGATCTCGCTGGGCTCGCCAAACAAGATATTCAACACCCCGTTGGGCAACCCCGCGTCCTGCAACGCACGGGCGATCTCCACCGCAGTGGCTGGGCATTCCTCACCAGGCTTGATGATGATCGAACAGCCCGCAGCCAAGGCCGCGCCAATCTTGCGTGAGGGTGTAATCGCCGGAAAATTCCAAGGTGCAAAGGCCGCCACAGGACCGATTGGCTCTTTCTTGACCATTTGTTGCACGGCAATATTTCTAGAAGGCACCAAGCGACCATAGACGCGGCGACCTTCTTCGGCGAACCATTCAAAATAGTCCGCGGAGCTATTGAGCTCATAGCGCGCCTCGAACAAAGGCTTACCTTGCTCCATTGTGAGCTTTTGCGCGATCGACTCGCCACGCTCTCGCAACAAGGCAGACGCTTTACGCAAAATCTTGGCACGCTCAAACGCCGAAGTATTGCGCCAGACCTTGAAGCCTCGCTCCGAGGACTCAAGCGCCCGCTGCAGATCCGCTTGGGTCGCGTGCGGTACCCGTCCAATCTCCTCACTCGTCGCTGGATTGACCACGGGGGAGGACACCCGGTCCTTGGCAGAAATCCATTCACCATCAATTAACAAACAAATCTCTGCGTATGAAGCGGGCATCACAATCCTTTGAAATGAAGTCACAAAGCACGTCGTCACACAAGCACGGCATAAATTACCGTGTTTCTGAGGATAAGTTAAGTTTTTTCTGGTGAGCCACGTCTATACGTAATTGACACAATGGATAAACAGCTGTTTGGACGCACACCAAAACGCGCACTCTACCTATCATCCCCTGTCACCCAACGACAGGAAAAGATATGCAAACTTCTGATAGTAAAAAACCAAGCCCAACTGCTAAGGCAGCGCCTAAGTCTGCACCCGCGACTAAGGTTGACACTGTGGCGAAGCCTGCGCTTAAGTCTGTGCCTAAGCCCGCTTCAGAGCCCAAACCCAGGGCCGCCACCAAAGTCACGACAGGATCCTTTCCCGACGCAATACCCGCGACAAAGTTCGCCACCGCCGCAGCGATTGAGCCGCCACCTATTTATATGGAGCAAAAGACCAGAGAAGACGAACACGCCGAAGCGATCCAACAGCTAGCAGCCGAGGTTGAGGCATTGAAAGTCAACGCCGCAGGGATGCAGCAGGCGATGGATCAAAAGATGAAGCTTTACATCAAGATGCTGATCGGGGGGATGAGTGTGCTGGGGATGTTTGATATTTTTGGATAATTGTTAAGTCATCTTAATCGAGGCGTATTTTATTCGTCTCGATTTTTTAAATAATTTCAACTCCACACGAAAGTAAATATTCAAAGGTTTGATCATAAAAATTTGGTGTGCGAGTGGGATCTTCTGTATTTCCCTTTGAAACGAATATCACCATTCCTTGTCTGGCGCGAGTCAATATTACTCGGTAGGCATTCTTTAAATATAGTTGATTATCCGTTGACCTAACCTGTTGCCACTTAGTGCCTGTAAAGTTGAAATGACACCACCGTCCATCGACATATCGAAAGTTGGCGTCCCAGCCAATGCCTGCCCAGTCAAGTTCGAGTCCTTGAACATCAAATTCGCTAGCTACTTCTTCCATATAAAAAGAGGATCTCACATCACCCTTATCATTTAAAAACCACAAAGGTGTATCGATCTTCGCTTTCATTGAGATGCCATCGGGACGAAGGCGATATGCTCCAGAGGATGCGATTAGTCCAAATCTTTCTGTTCCTCTAGCTTTATCCTTAAGCCATTGTCTGGCACTATCGATATCGCGAGTGAGTTTAATCGGGTATTTATCAGCGATAGAGGAATAGATTTTCTTCGCAGTTTCAGGTCTATTTTCAATGACATGGCTAACAAAATCCGATAAGGCTTCTGCTCGAAAGGATCGCATTGAAATATTCAGATGTAATGCATTCTCTTGAAATGAACGCACTTTACTTAAAGCCAGTCGAGTAGTTTCATCCCAAATGTAATCAGTATCTTTAAGACGATTTGAAGTATGAACTTTCCATTGAATAAATTGGGTTCCCATTACGTCTAGCCACTCAGCTAGACCTGCTTCACCAGTATTGATTTCCTGACCGCCTCCAATCAAACAAATAATGACACACCAGTCAGTATGTCGATCCATTACGCTGACTAAAAATGCAGGTTCTGACATATCAAAGCTAGCGTGTCCTCGTTTGCGTTGCATGAAATCTGCAGCTTTGTGACGATTCCACGCACGTTGTGCCTCGTCAAATACAACAACTTTTTCTACTGGTGCCTTTAAATCTTTAAGCGCTTGATCTCTGAAGTGATGGATGTTTTGTACGAAACTTTCAACCTTTCGCTTTGCTAATTTTTTGCTTATACCTTCTCTCGAAGATTGATCTCGTGCGAGTGCCTCCCGGAGCACTTCAACCAGCGGTCCGTTTCCTGATAGGAAAACTGCGTGTTCATCGGAATGCGTTTTTGAACGGCTAGTTGCTATGTTTAGACCTGCAAGTGTCTTTCCAGCGCCAGGTACGCCAGTAACAAAACAAATTGATTTAAGTCCTTCACTTTTGGATCGTTCGATAATTTGTCGTATGCAGTCTGAGGTATGACTAAGATTTTTTGCACCAGCATCTGAACGGGAAATTTCTGTGACATTATGGTCTCGGTAAAGAGCTTGAGCTGCTTCTACGATGGTAGGTGTCGGGTGATAACCAGAGCGAGACCAGTAAAGTGGTTCGATATTTTTTTCGCTAAACTGAGCTATTGTTTCCTCAATTAATTGGTGCAAGTTTCCGATGTTTGCTAGTACGGGCTTTGCTACACCATCAGAGTCCCAAGAAAGAGGTTGTATTTGGTCAACTTTGGCTTTTGTCGCAATCAGAATTGGTACTAATTTGCAGTCATGGCTGCCTTTATGGAAATTTTTAAGGTCAAGTGCGTAATCATGAGTTTGCTCAATTGAAGATCGATCGAAAGATGATGCTCCGACTTTAAACTCTATAACAAAGACGATTCCGGCCGACACAATAACTACGTCAGCACGCTTACCCATTCTGGGTATTGAGAACTCAAAATATATACGTCCACTTATGGACTTTAACGCGGACTTCAAAATATTTATTTGCTCTTTCCATGCAAATTTTTGTGGTGCTTCAAGAGCAAAGCTATGCCGGATTGTTAGTTCGCCCAAAATGGCGTTTGCATCAGTTGCGCGAAAATTTTGAATATCATCTTCGTAATATGCAATATGGAGCATTTTTATTTGACAGACATTCCACGTTTAACTCATCAATATGTAACAAGTTTATACAAATTGTTAGAGTTGTAACTGTCAAATCGAAATTTTTATTAAAGTTTAATAATATCAATACGTTAGATTGTTCGAGTGCCTGTCCACTCCGGCACACCCTGATCACATTTAAGTCTCATCTGTTGAATTTGTAATGATGTAAAGACATCAAGTAATTCTGGTTTTTCGCTCAACATCGGTAGACTTGCCTTGGCCTCAATAAAAAATTGTTTTTCAAATCCGCTATTCGGCTCTTGAACATAAGCCGTCCTCCACCATTCTTGCATCGACTCCTTTGCAATTATCAAAACTGAATCACTCGGAAGCCTTTCCCTTTTCTCGTGTCTATTTACCCGATTGTTTGCGGGCACGAGGTTCCATAGGTCATTGCACGGCCAAGCATGCCAGGGTAGGCAGTGATCGATGTCTAGAGTTTCCGGAGAGAGTCTTTTGCCGCTATAAACACAACACAAACCAGTTTCTTTAATTAGGTATAGGGCTCGACTTCTAGCAATCGAAACATCTCGTTCGGGGTCCGACCACTCGAGGGCGTGCGATAGTGTTTGATCATGGATAACCCTGTTCTGTCTAAGTGCATAGTTTTTAATTTGTCTCATCCACTCCGAGACGATTGCGGGCTCGATCCATGCGTCAAAACGCTGTAATGCTGTAAATAAATGCTGGGGCAAGCGCAGAAAACCAAAACTTGAAAGATAGACCTCATCTAAGAGAATCTCTGACCCGACAGGAACACGGCTATTTCTTGTGACTGCAAGGATATTTTTACCATTAGGGTATGTCAGATATCGAGCCGGCATTTCTTGGATTGTTTTACAGGCATCACGAAGCGCTTCGTGCAGAGTTTCGCCCCTAGTGCTTGTAAATCTCATGCCAACACGCAAGTCTAAGTGAGAAGTATCATTTCCTTGCGCGGCTAGCTGCTTGAACCCATCTTTAACAAATCCTAATCCCTCTAAACCAAGGTTTTTTGGCTGTTGGGGAAGCTCGGCTTTGAGCATCGGGAGATATAGTCGTATCCAATATAGAGCGATCAGGCCTAGTGGTATTTCAACTGTGTCATCAATGGCATTCCGAGCATATCCTGATGCTCCATCAGCAACTCTGCACAGGCATCTAAGTAGTGCCATCTTGTAGGTGGAGGATTTATCGTCGTTAAGGAT
>JBILJA010000253.1:0-2511 GCA_044368775.1 Burkholderiaceae bacterium | reverse complement strand
AGTTCACTTTAAATCCGGTGTAGTAAGTGATTGCTGAGTACAGCAATCCTAGAGAATGCGGAAAATGAATTTCTTTGATCACTTCGATGTTTGAGCCACGACCGATGGCTAACGATGTTGTCGTCCATTCGCCTACGCCATCCATGGTCAATATGGCGGCCTCTTCAAAGGGCGAAGGAAAAAATGCACTGGCGGCATGGCTCAAATGATGCTCGGAAAACAGAAGTTTATTTTTCCAATCAACGTTGGGATCGAGGGTGTTTTTTAAAGCGGTAATCACGCGATTTTTTTGAAATAGTTTGTCTTTTAACCAGATCGGCATCGCTGTGGCAAAGGATTCAAACCCCTTGGGTGCAAAGGCTAAATAGGTCTGAATTAAGCGGTTAAATTTGAGTAAAGGCTTGTCATAAAAAACAACATAATCAATATCCTTGGCTTGGCACTGTGCGGCTTCAAGGCAGTAAGAAATGGATTGCGCAGGAAAGCTTTGATCATGCTTGATGCGCGTGAAACGTTCTTCTTGCGCAGCAGCAATGATGTTGCCATCCTTGATCAGACACGCGGCCGCATCATGATAAAAAGCGGAAATTCCGATGATGGTGGTCATTTTTTGATGTCCATTTCTTTTGAGCGGATGACGCTGACTGACGTCTCGGCGTTGAGGTGTTGAACGATCACGTTGGCAATCGCAATACTGGGTTGTGTTTCCCACATTGCGCTGTGTGACGATTGGATCTCCACGTGTGAGACACCATTCTGTGTATGAAGGGACCAGTCAAACATGGACGGATCTTCCGGTATCGGTTCCTTGCCAGCACGTACAAAAATAATAGGGGCTTCGCACGGTTTGATCGAATGACTGGCTGTCAGTTGGGTGGCTCTGATCATTTGAGTGATGGTGCGCTTAAATGTTTCGGGTGGGGTGGATTCCGGAATGAGTCGATGAAGAGACATTTTATGGATCAACTTTTTAATGAAGGGCTCATGATTGATGTCGATCACTTCATCGGTGATGCCTAACGATTGTGCTGAGCTCTCAAGAATCTTGTTTGCTTGTTCTTCCTCTGAACTTGCATCGAGCTGAATCAAACTGGGTTGTGCCACCGTGTCGAGTAAAACAAGCAAACTGACTTGTTGAGACAGTGCCTCGAGTTGGACGGTCATTTCTTGTGCGATCGTACCTCCAAAGGACCATCCCAGCAGATGGTAGGGGCCTTCAGTTTGTACTTCTCGAATGGCTGCAATATATGCAGTCGCCATTTCAGACACGTTTGCATGGGGAAGTTCATGCTCCTCAAGCCCGCGCGCTTGTAGCGTCCAGACGGGGTACTCCTCAGGCAAGGCATCTTTTAGGTTTTGGTAAACCGTACCTGTTCCACCACCTGGGTGGATGCAGAAAATAGGGTGGCGTGTTCCTGTTTTTCTGAGCGGAAGAAGGGGTTCGTAGGTCCAATTTGAGGAGGTTTCCAAATTGGCCGCAAGCTGTCTGGGCGTTGGATGCTCAAACAGCACTCTCAAATTGAGTTTGATACCGAGAGATAGTTTTAAGTGGCTTACTAACTGCATAGCTAAGAGAGAGTGACCGCCAATATTAAAGAAACTATCGTCGATGCCCACAGGATCCGTGCCGGTAAGTTGCGCAAAGAGGCGGCAAAGATAAGCCTCGCGGGCAGAGCGCGGTGAGGCGTAGTCATCTGTTCTTGTGGAGGCGCTTGGTTCGGGTAGGGAGCGTCGATCTAGCTTGCCATTCGGCGTCAGGGGAAGTGCGGGCAAGTCGATAAAGTGTGCTGGAACCATGTAATCCGGTAAGGCTTGTGTCAACCAGGCACGGATTACATGTAAATCAGGTAAAGGATGACCAGCATTCATCACAATATAGGCAATCAAGCGTTGATGGCCATTCGCAACGGATGCGATCACCGCAACCTGACTGATTTGAGGAATCAGCTTGAGCAAAGCGGCCTCAACCTCGCCTAGTTCTACTCTGAACCCGCGAATCTTGACTTGATCATCAACACGACCCACGTAGTCAATGTCACCGTCAGGCGCTCTGCGTGCCAAGTCGCCTGTGCGGTACATCCGTGATCCGGGAGGTCCGTATGGATTGGCGATAAATCGCTCTGACGTCAGCGCTGCTTTGTTGAGATATCCTCGGGCGAGTGATATTCCTGCAATGTATAACTCACCCACGACGCCATCTGGCACCAAGTTCATTGACGGATCAAGAATATAGAGCCGGGTATTCCAGATCGGTTTGCCGATAGGTGGAAACTCATCCCACTGTTGGGGTGTTGTGGATAACGTGAACGCACTGACAACGTGCGTTTCAGTAGGTCCGTAGTGGTTATGTAGGACCGTTTCGGGATGCTTGCTAAATATTTGGCGAATTTCAGGTGTGATTTTCAGTTGCTCGCCTGCCGTGATCACCGCCGCAGGCCATGTGTCTTTGAGGTCGTGTTGACTCGCCTGAGCCAGATTACTGAGCACGACATAAGGAACATGTAAAACATC
>JBILJA010000101.1:0-8497 GCA_044368775.1 Burkholderiaceae bacterium | reverse complement strand
GCTTAGAAGACAGTGCAGCAAGTGAGGGAGATGATTGACGCGAGAGCGTCACTAAATGCTCTCCGCCGGTTGCAAGCTCCTCAGCCATCGCAGCGCCTAGGCCGCGTGTCGTGCCTGTCAAGATCGTCAATGTTGTCATCGCTTATACCCCTTGCTTCAAACTAGCTTGAATGAATGGATCCAAGTCGCCATCTAACACTTTTTGAGTATTCGAAATTTCGACATTGGTACGCAAATCTTTGATTCGACTTTGGTCAAGGACATAGGATCGAATCTGATGCCCCCAACCCACATCCGTCTTGGCATCTTCCATTTTTTGTTGCGCAGCCATTCGATTGCGCATTTCAAGTTCGAATAAACGTGATTTCAGCATCTGCATGGCCTCAGCACGGTTTCGGTGCTGTGAGCGATCATTTTGGCATTGCACGACAATATTAGTTGGGACGTGGGTGATACGAACCGCAGAGTCGGTTTTGTTAATGTGCTGGCCGCCCGCACCACTCGCGCGATAGGTATCAATGCGCAAGTCAGCCGGATTGATATCGATTTCTATTGAGTCATCGACTTCGGGATAGACGAAAACGCTGGCAAATGACGTATGACGACCACCCGAGGAGTCAAACGGACTCTTGCGCACGAGTCGATGAACACCGCTTTCCGTTCGGAGAAATCCAAACGCGTATTCACCTTCGATTTTGATCGTGGCGGACTTTATACCGGCAACCTCACCCTCTGATTCCTCTAGAAGCTCGGCTTTAAAACCTTTGCGTTCCGCATAGCGAAGATACTGTCTCAGCAGCATGGAGGCCCAGTCCTGAGCCTCGGTCCCACCCGCACCTGCTTGAATATCTAAAAAGCAATTGAGAGGATCGGCGGGATTAGAGAACATACGTCTAAATTCCATCCCCTCCAATGTCGCTTGAAACTGTTCAGCGTCGCTTTCAATCGCTTCTAAGGTTGCGTCGTCGTTGTCTGCTGCCGCCAGTTCGAAGAGTTCGTGCGAGTCAGCGATAGACTGCGCTAGGGCTGTCAGCGTGACAACAACATCTTCGATACTTTTTTTTTCGCGACCGAGGTCTTGAGCCCGTTTAGGATCATTCCAGACGGTAGGATCTTCGAGCTCTGCATTGACTACATGCAGGCGCTCAGTTTTTACTTCGTAGTCAAAGATACCCCCGAAGCGCAGCCTCGCGCGCTGCGTAGTCGAGTAGACGCGATGATATTTGATTTTGACGTTCTGCTTCCATGAGCTTTCTTTCCGCTAAAAATGCATGTAACCCCGTATTTTAACGGAGTCTCACCCTAGCATATTGGGGAGATCGACCATTTTGTCCAAACAAGGCTTAAATTCCTTGTGCATACTCAACGATCAATTGCACTGAAATCACACCATTCCAAACGTTTTGATCCAGTCGATAGGCCATCGTGACAACTTCAGGGAGTCGCTCGGTATGGTTAAACCAGATCGCATCAAATCTTTGGTGGCCTCGCTGGACAGAGAGTTTTAAGTGTTTTTCTCCTACGAGTTTTTGGTTTCGAACTTGAAATTCGTCCAGGAAGAGGGGAGCCGTAAATCCTGCGCCCCAGACTTGTTGCTCCAAAATATGAGCGACTTGGGCGTTGGCGTAACCGACCTCAAGGGAGCCGTCGGTCTCGATGATGGGCTCAAAGCTTGTGCGTCCCGTTAACTCTATGACAGCCTGATCAAACGCTGGGACAAACTGGTCGAAGTCGTGACGACCTAGGGTCAGTCCTGCCGCCATGGCATGTCCGCCAAACTTCCTGATCAATCCAGGATTACGTTTGGAAACAAGATCCAATACATCGCGTAAATGGACGTCAGGAATAGAACGGCCAGAACCTCTTAACTCATCTTCTCCAGCGGGTGCGAACGCAAGGGTGGGTCGGAAATATTTTTCTTTTAGACGCGATGCCACAAGGCCAACGACACCTTGATGCCATTCCGGATGAAAAACGCAGACCGAAGCGCCTAATTTTCCCGTTTCCACGGACTCAGTCGCTGCCAATGCCTGTTCTTTCATCACATTTTCAATTTGACGACGTTCGCGGTTAATCGTATCAAGCTCGCGTGCAAGTTCAAGCGCTTGCATATCATCGTTTGTTATCAGGCACCGAATACCAAGCCCCATGTCTGCGAGACGCCCTGCAGCATTGATTCGGGGACCTAAAGCAAACCCTAGATCGAACGCACTCGCAGCTTGCGGATCTCTTGCTGCAACAGCAAACAAGGCACGTATTCCAGGTTGCATCAGTCCGCGACGCATTCGCTCCAGACCGCGTGTCACAAGCAGTCGATTGTTCGCATCGAGCCTGACCACGTCAGCGACTGTGCCAAGCGCCACGAGGTCAGCGAGCGCATCGAGACGTGGGCCTCCATTCGCAGGATAATGGCCTCGTGAGCGAAGCTCAGCGCGTAAGGCGAGCATGAGATAAAAAATAACACCAACACCCGCTAAATTTTTTGAGGGAAATGTACAGCCAGGTTGATTAGGATTAACAATGGCTAAAGCATTTGGCAACTCATCGCCCGGTAGATGGTGGTCCGTGACGATCACGCCAATGCCCAGCGCGTTAGCGGCAGCAACGCCCTCGACACTTGCAATCCCGTTATCAACCGTAATCAGCAGGTCTGGACGGCCAGACGCGTGCCGCACCGCAAGTTCAACGACTGCAGGCGAAAGGCCATAGCCTGTTTCAAAGCGATTGGGCACGAGAAAATCGACGACCGCACCCATTTCAGTCAGTGCACGCATGGCAACAGCGCAGGCTGTTGCTCCATCACAATCGTAATCAGCCACGATTAACATGCGTTGACCCGATTTAATCGCGTCGGCCAATAAAGAGGCGGCTTTTATCGCTTGCGTTAACGTACTAGGCGCGAGCAAGGCTGGCCAGTCAAGAAGCACATCTTCTTGCCGTTTGACACCTCGAGACGCCCAGAGACGAGCAAGTAGGGGGTGAATGCCGGCAGACTCGAGGTGTTGGGTGGTGGCGTGCTCTGATGGTCTTACAGTTAGTTTTGGCGTGTCCACCATGTCATCCAGTCTTGATTACGTCGAGGCAACAGGGTGTGCCACCAGCGTTGTTGAGGGGCCGTTAGGCTGACTATCCTGCGTTCACCCACGAGCGTGATGGCTGCATGTTCAGGTAAGGACTCCAGGTAAAGAGAAAGAGCTTGGAGCTGTGCGATCCAGTTCGCCCAATCTGACTCTAAAAATGATTTAGTTAAGTTGTCATAATGGGTAAGTTTCAAGTCGCGATCAGGTGCTTTCCAACCCTTTGCTCCCCCATAAAGCCACAAACTATTGATAGGCTCGAGCCCTAGTTCGGCTCTTTGCTCATTGACGGGGTGGTGATGCCAAACCATTTGTATTTCATTGAGCAGTTTTCGCCAAGCTTTCATTGAGTCATCTTGTGGCCACCAATCCGATACTGACAACAGGGAAACCGCAGCCGGTGTGATTGAGGTCAAACGTGCATCTTGGGTCAGCCAAACTCGCCAGCGACCATCAGAAATGGGTAAGGCTGATATCTCACAATCGGCCCAAAGAGGCTTGACTGCGTCAAATAAGGCGTCAGCGTGTTCGGCTTTTAAATGAAGTGACTCTGGAAAAGCCAGTTTTGCGCCCTCGCGACCGATCGCGACAGAACAGAGATCTGCCACCCAGACTTGCTCGTTTGGTGCTGATATGCCAGCTCTGAGCGGACCAAAGCCACTGCTCAGAGTCTGCCCAAGAGACGGGATAAATCCAAGCGAGGAAAGCGCTAGAAACTCTTGCGCTGTGCAGCCTGTTTCCTCAGGCGGACACTTCACCTCGACTGCGATGTCTCGCTTTAGTCGTTCGATCAATGCGGGACAATGCTCCCGCAGGTGAGGAGCAAGATCTGGGGCTACGTTTTGGGGCGGCAATGCGCCATTGATAATCAGATGCATAGGTCGAATTGTAGTGGGAGGAGTGCCAGGATGGGGGTTTGATGCGATAATGCTTAGGTGTTTAAACTACCCTACGAACTCTGGATTGGTGCCCGCTACGCGGGCTTGACGCGTTCTCGTGCCCGAGGCGGAAAACGGGACGGCTTTGTCTCGTTTGTCGCAGGGACTTCGATGGTAGGAATTGCCCTTGGTGTCGCGGCATTGATCGTCGTGTTGTCGGTCATGAACGGTTTTCAAAAAGAAGTACGAGACCGTATGTTGTCGGTTTTACCGCACATTGAAATTTATGTTCCCGGCGCCGAACCCCTCAAGGTCCTTGATGAATGGACCGAGCTGGCAAAACAAGCGCGTCAATCAACCCAGGTGACCGGAGCCGCACCTTTCGTCGCGGCGCAGGCAATGCTGATGCGCGGGCAAGAATTGCGCGGCATTCAGGTCAGAGGCATTGATCCCAGCTCTGAAAAAGAAGTCTCCGATGCGGGAAGTCAAATGGTCAGGGGCAAAATGACGGACCTTAAGCCTGGATTGTTTGGCATCGTTCTGGGTCAAGAGCTTGCTGATTTATTACAGGTCAGAATCGGGCAGACCGTCATGATGCTTGCCCCCGCCGCCAATATCAGTCCTGCGGGCTTTACGCCGAGGATGCGTCAATTTACCCTGGTTGGTACGTTCCGCTCGGGGCATTACGAATATGACTCTTCGCTTGCTTTCGTAGATGCCACCGATGCGGCCAAAATGTTTAGAGATGGTGGCATGGCAGGGGTCCGATTACGTGTCACGGACATGCATCGCGCACCCGAAATCGCACAGTCGCTCATTGCTCTTCTTCCTCGTAACGTTGCGATTGCTGACTGGTCTCGTAACAATAGGACATGGTTTGCCGCTGTTCAGACAGAAAAGCGCATGATGTTTTTGATCTTGACATTGATCGTGGCGGTGGCCGCTTTTAATTTATTGTCTTCACTTGTGATGGCCGTCAAGGACAAACAGTCTGACATTGCTATTTTGCGAAGTTTTGGTGCTACCCCCGGTGAAATTGCACGCATATTTCTTGTCCAAGGGGCGTTGATCGGTGTTGTCGGTACACTTCTGGGTGTGATGGGCGGAGCGGCGATCGCCTTTAACGTGGACGTCCTTGTGCCTGCGATTGAGCGCATGATTGGTGCGCAATTTTTACCCCGCGAAATCTATTTCATTAATGCCTTGCCCTCGGATCCACAGCTTTCCGACATCACCACCATTGGTGTGACCTCTTTGATCATGTCGTTGCTTGCGACCTTATATCCAAGCTGGCGCGCTTCGCGACTCCAGCCTGCGGAGGTCTTACGACATGACTGATTTTGCAATACAAGCAAAACATATCTCCAAACATTACGATGATGGAAATACCAGAATCGATGTATTGTGTGATGTGAGTTTGGAGATCGCCAGAGGCGAGTTGGTAGCCGTGATCGGCGCTTCGGGTTCAGGCAAAAGCACACTGCTGCACGCACTTGGCTTGTTGGACATGCCGACTTCAGGTTCCATTGCGGTCGCAGGACAGACTTCCGAAGGGTTGAGTGAGTCAGCGCGAAGCCGTTTACGTAATCGCGAACTTGGTTTTGTTTACCAGTTTCATCACCTATTACCTGAATTTACTGCGCTCGACAATGTAGCCATGCCACTCATTGTGCGTCGTGAAACGAGAGATTTCGCGCGCGAGGAAGCTCTCAAGGTCTTGGAGATGGTGGGTTTGTCGGCGCGCATGACGCATTATCCTGGCCAGTTATCTGGTGGCGAACGCCAACGTGTCGCTCTTGCACGTGCGTTGGTTGCACGACCCGCCTGTGTACTTGCGGACGAACCAACAGGCAATCTGGATCGTCACACCGCCCATCAGATGTTCAAACTCTTAAAGCAGGTGAATGCTGAGTCAAATACGGCATTTTTAATCGTGACGCATGACCCAGAGTTGGCTGCGCTCGCAGATCGACGTTTGCATATGGATGCAGGGCGACTGGTCGATGCGCTTTGACACCCATTGTCATCTTGATGCCAAAGAGTTCGACTTAGATCGACAAGACGTCATTGATCGCGCACAACAAGCGAATATCTCTGCGATTGTCATTCCCTCAGTTGAATATGCGAATTTTGAACAGGTCAGAGACCTGGCGCACTATTTTCCACAAGGTTTTTTCGCGCTAGGGATTCATCCAATGTATGTGCAACACGCCACGTTGCAAGACTTGGATCACCTGCACCATGCGCTGACCAAATATAAGGATGATCCAAAACTATTAGCCGTTGGGGAGATCGGTCTCGATTTTTTTGTTTCTGAAATCTCAACCGGCGCTGCGCGAACAAAGCAAGAGTATTTTTACGAGGCTCAACTTTCACTCGCATGCGAATTTAATTTGCCTGTGATTTTGCATGTCAGACGCTCACAGGATGTCATACTCAAATATTTGCGTCGCAGCGCAGTTCGAGGTGGGATTGCGCATGCCTTTAATGGCAGCCTGCAACAAGCCAATCAGTTTGTCGAACAAGGTTTTGCACTGGGTTTTGGAGGTGCGATGACCTATCCACGTGCGTTGCAAATTCGTCGTTTAGCGGTTGAGTTACCGCTCAGCGCGATTGTTTTAGAAACGGACGCACCAGACATTGCACCGGCCTGGTTGCATGACAATCGTCGCAACGAACCAAATCAGGTCGTGCAGATTGCGCAAACGCTCGCTCAACTTAGAGGGGCATCGGAGCATTGCGTGCTCGAAGAAACTGCCAGCACAGCAATGCGAGTCTTGCCAGGATTGGCGAGAGTATTACTGCATGGCACCACAATAATACGTACCTCTACGCACTGATCTTTATATTTAAACGAAGCTATCTAAATCTAAAGGTGTTGCACTATTGAGTGTTTCACCGGAGATCAGATGGGCAGACTGATTGCGCTCTCAATCGTCGCGGCGGCCGTATATGTACAGACATTAACGGTACTTCCTGAAAGGTTGATACTTTTTGGTTTGTCTGCCTTATGTGTTGTATGGGGAGTCATACTCTTTATATTGGTTCGTGTTTACTCAAATAAAGGGTTCGTTCTCTTTGCCCGTGTTTCTGTTCTGCTTTGTGCCTTCATATTGTCTTTGACATGGTCATGCTGGCGTGCTGAACTCCGGCTAAGTGACCGGCTATCTGCAAAACAAGAAAATGTTGTGAGTCGCGTCAATTTTCTCGTCAACGGTTTGGTTCAAGATCAAGGTGATAGTCTGCGCTTTGAGGCAATAGTGCTGACTGAGGCTCAAAATAATATTCTCGTCTCAGGCATCCCACGTCATATTCAGGTGGTTTGGCATAAATCACTTCCTGAACAAAAGAGGCTGGAGGTCAGGCCAGGTCAACAATGGCGAGCTGCACTAATTTTTAAACGTCCTCGTGGCGCATTGAATCCACATGGTTTTGACTATGAGGCGCACCTATTAAGTCGAAATATTAGAGCGATCGGACGCGTTCGAGGCCGTCCCGTATTGTTGAGCGAGGACGCTTTTCATTCAATGCAAGTGATCGTCTCTCTAGCTCGACAAAACCTTCGCAGCGCGATGCGCCGACACGTGGGTGAAATGACCTACGGTGCAGTCTTAATTGCCCTGGCAATAGGGGATCAGGATAGTGTCAAGACTGAACACTGGAATATTTTCAATAAAACGGGCATTACCCATCTTGTATCAATCAGTGGTTCGCATGTGACCATGCTGGCTGCCTTTGGTGGTCTTTCAATGCTGTGGCTTTGGAAACGTATGCGCTGGCGCGATAGGGCTCTTGGCGAGCATATTCCCGCAAAAGTCATGGCGGCTGCCGCAGCACTCGGTGTCGCTTGGCTCTATTGTTTACTTGCAGGTTGGGGCGTGCCTGCTAGAAGAACTTTTTTCATGTTGCTGGTTTCAGGGCTTGCGATGATGACGCGACTGCCGATCAATGCTTCAAGCGTTTTGTGTTTTGCTGCCGCAGTGGTCACGGTGATTGATCCTTGGTCGCCCATTTCATCGGGATTTTGGCTTTCGTTTGGTGCTGTCGCCATATTGTTCTTTGTGGGATCTCAGGCGGTATCTGTTCAGACGGAGTCGGTGTCATTACGCATCCGAGTCTGGCTAATACTCAGAGAGTCCGCTCGATTGCAGTGGCTCATTACGCTGGCTATGCTCCCTGCCTTGGCTTTTTTATTTCAACAGGTTTCAGTTTCATCTCCGTTCGCCAACGCGGTTGCCATCCCTGTTGTGACTTTTATCGTGACACCGTTAGCGCTTTTGACGGCGCTGATTTCGTGTGTGCCTGGCATGTCGACGATAGCGAATATGACGGCATGGATCGCGCACGTCGCTTTTGATGGATGCATGATTCCTGTGAGTTGGCTTGCCAATGCTTCTTGGTCATCTTTTGCAGTGGCAGCTATGCCTTTATGGTCTTTAGTCCTCAGTGTTTTAGGTATATGTTGGGCCTTGCAACCTCCTGGAGTCCCCTTGAGATGGGTGGGGTGGACACTGCTATTGCCCGCTTTATCTTGGCAGCCCA
>JBILJA010000100.1:0-8518 GCA_044368775.1 Burkholderiaceae bacterium | reverse complement strand
GCAATGAACTCACACTCAAAGCCCTGTTTAACGAAGAGCTTGGTGCCGTACTTCAGGTGCCAAGCGCAGAGCGCGACGCCGTCATGCAGGTGTTGCGTGCCGCAGGACTTTCCGCACATTCTCACGTGATTGGTTCACTCAACCCCGCGGATGAAATCGAAGTATTCCGTGATGGTAAAAAGATCTGGGGCAAGCCACGTGCCGAGCTTGGAAAGATCTGGAGCGACGTTAGCTACCGGATTTCTTCTTTGCGTGACAATCCAGCATGTGCGCAGGCGGAGTTCGATTCGTGGTCTGATACAACGGATCCGGGTATGTCGCCGATCGTGGGTTTTGACCCTCAGGAAAATGTCGCGGCACCTTTTATCAACAAGGGCGCGCGTCCTCGTGTGGCGATCTTGCGCGAGCAAGGTTGTAACAGCCAAGTGGAGATGGCCTGGGCATTTGATCGCTCCGGTTTCGAAGCTTGGGATGTGCATATGACAGACTTGCAATCCGGTTCGGCTGACTTATCAGGCTTTCAGGGCTTGGTGGCTGTGGGGGGGTTCAGTTACGGGGATGTATTGGGTGCAGGCGAGGGTTGGGCAAGGAGTATTTTGTTCAATGCACAGCTTTCCGATCAGTTTGCCCAATACTTCGCTCGGTCAGATACGTTTGCCCTCGGTGTGTGCAACGGTTGCCAGATGATGGCGGCTCTCGCGCCGATGATTCCTGGTGCACAAGACTGGCCGCGTTTTACCCGTAACGTTTCCGAAAAATACGAGGCGCGCTTCTCAATGGTAGAGGTGCTTGAATCACCTTCGCTATTTTTCAAGGGTATGACAGGCGCACACATTCCCGTTGCTGTTGCCCATGGCGAGGGTTTTGCTAATTTTGCTCGCCAAGGCGACGCCACCAAGGTGTTGAGTGCTCTAAGATATGTTGATCACCGCGGCCAGGCAACCGAAACCTATCCTCTTAATCCAAATGGAAGTCCAGGTGGTTTGACGGCAGTGACGACTGCGGACGGGCGGTTTACGGTCATGATGCCGCATCCGGAGCGTGTGACCCGCAATGTCATGATGTCTTGGGCGCCTGAGTCGTGGGGGCCTCAGGATACCAAAGGGGCTTTCACACCTTGGATGCGCTTTTTCCAAAATGCGCGTGCCTCTCTGGGCTAAGCCTTGTACTAGTCTGCGTTGATATCCAAAATCATGCAGGTTGTTGTTGCAAAGGCGTGCAACTTGCCATCGGGACCGAGGATTTTTCCCTCGGCAGTGGCCACTTTGCGCCCCACTTGGATCACAGACCCAATCGCCCGCACTCTGCCCACACTCGGGCTGATGGCGCGTGTCATTTTGACACTCAAATCCAGCGTGGTGTAGCCCTTTCCTGCCGGCAACATTGAATGAATCGCGTTGCCGAGAGCCCCATCCAAAATGCTTGAAAACCAGCCGCCATGAACAGAGCCCTGAACGTTCAACACGGCTTCGGTGGGGTGACCTTGTAAAACGGCTCGACCTGACTCAATTTCCATCAGCATATAGCTCATCGTGACGGCCATCGGACCGCAGGGCAAGTCACCGCGTCTGACCGCTTGCATGATCTCGAGCCCCGTCATGCTCGAAATCTGCTTTGGGGATAAAAAACCCGAGGATCGACCGTTTTTCATGCCGTCTAACAGGACTTTTTCCTCATCAATCCAGCGTGCAAGGGTGTCGTGGGTGTTCATATTGAGTTCGCTTCAAAATCAAAAAATTCAGGATTCCCTCTTTTAGCACCAGTTTGACCCCAAAACTAGGGGTTTCCCCATCGTATAATCACGCTTTGCGCCCGGAGCTTTTCATGCGTCTTATCCAAACTGCGCTCACCTTCGACGATGTTTTGCTGGTTCCTGCCTTTTCGCAGGTCCTTCCACGCGACACTTCGCTGGTCACACGCCTCACACGAAATATTTCCCTCAATATTCCGCTTGTCTCTGCAGCGATGGACACAGTGACCGAGTCTCGGCTCGCGATCGCGATGGCCCAAGAGGGTGGTATCGGGATTATCCACAAAAACCTGACTGCCGATCA
This sequence comes from Burkholderiaceae bacterium, assembly GCA_044368775.1. Taxonomy (GTDB): domain Bacteria; phylum Pseudomonadota; class Gammaproteobacteria; order Burkholderiales; family Burkholderiaceae_B; genus Zwartia. Next base: position 6,464 of record JBILJA010000100.1, on the reverse strand, counting down.
GCAGGCGCATGAGGTGGCGCGCGTCAAGCGTCATGAGTTCGGTATCGTGAGTGACCCAATCACTCTGAGGCCTGACATGAAAGTGCGCGATGCGATCGCCCTGCAGCGTCAGCACGGCATTTCCGGTTTGCCAGTCGTCCAGGGTGGCAAGCTTGTCGGCATCGTCACCAATCGCGATTTGCGTTTTGAGGATCGGCTCGACGCGCTGATTGCGACGGTCATGACACCACAAGACCGTTTGATCACGATGAAAGAGGGCACGACCCTCTCTGAGGCCCAAACATTAATGCACAAGCATCGTCTTGAGCGTGTGCTGATCGTCAACGATGCCTTTGAGTTGCGTGGCCTGGCCACAGTCAAAGACATCGTTAAAAACACTGAGCATCCTGCGGCATGCAAGGACAGTCACGGCCAGTTGCGCGTGGGTGCCGCGGTTGGTGTTGGTGATGGCACAGAAGAGCGTGTTGAAAAACTGGTCGCAGCCGGCGTAGATGTGATCGTTGTCGATACGGCGCACGGTCACTCCGCAGGCGTGATTGAACGTGTACGCTGGGTTAAAACCAACTATCCAAAAATCGAAGTTATCGGCGGCAATATTGCGACAGCAGATGCCGCGCGTGCGCTGCTCAACGCAGGTGCGGATGCTGTCAAGGTGGGTATTGGCCCAGGCTCGATCTGCACCACGCGCGTGGTGGCGGGAGTGGGCGTTCCTCAGATTACGGCGATCTCTGATGTCTCCAAAGCCCTCGAGGGCACGGGTGTGCCGCTGATCGCCGATGGTGGCGTGCGTTACTCAGGCGATGTAGCTAAAGCCCTCGCGGCTGGTGCCTCGACTGTCATGATGGGCGGTATGTTTGCCGGTACCGAAGAGGCGCCGGGTGAGGTGGTATTGTTCCAGGGTCGTTCTTACAAATCCTATCGCGGGATGGGTAGCTTGGGTGCCATGGCGGACGGTTCTGCTGACCGCTATTTCCAGGACCCTGCCAACAACGCAGACAAGCTCGTACCCGAAGGGATCGAGGGTCGAGTCCCTTACAAGGGCAGCGTGCTGGCGATTATTTTCCAACTGGTGGGTGGCGTGCGTGCTTCGATGGGCTACTGCGGTTGCGCCTCGATCGAAGAGATGCGCACCAAGCCTCAGTTTGTGCAGATTACTGCTGCTGGAATGCGCGAGTCGCATGTGCACGACGTGCAGATCACCAAAGAAGCGCCCAACTACCGCGCCGAATAATTCCTTTCAAAGAATAATAGGTTTACCCCTCATGCATCAGCGCATTCTCATCCTTGATTACGGTTCACAAGTCACCCAACTGATCGCACGTCGTGTGCGAGAGGCAGGGGTCTATTGCGAATTGCACCCCGGTGATGTGGATGCCGCTTTTTTGCAAAATCAGCTTGCACAAGGACTCAAGGGCATCATTCTGTCCGGCAGTCATGCGTCGGTGTACGACGATGGCTCACTCAAGGTCCCGCATGCTGTCTTCGAGTCGGGTGTGCCTGTCCTCGGCATTTGCTATGGCATGCAGGCGATGGCGCAGCAGTTGGGTGGCGAGGTCAACTTTTCTGACCATCGCGAGTTCGGTTATGCCGAGGTCCGTGCACGCGGCCATACGCGTTTGCTCAACGGGATCGAGGATTTCACCACACCCGAAGGCCACGGCATGCTCAAGGTCTGGATGAGTCACGGCGATCAGGTCACCCGCTTGCCTGAGGGCTTTAAAGTCATGGCCTCCACCGCCTCTTGCCCGATTGCGGGGATGGCGGACGAGGCGCGCGGTTTTTACGCGGTGCAATTCCATCCCGAGGTGACCCACACGGTTAAGGGCCAGTACTTGCTCAATCGCTTTGTCCACGACATCTGCGCTTGTGTTGGGGACTGGACGATGCCCACCTACGTCGATGAGGCCGTCGCACGCATCAGAGAGCAGGTGGGTGAAGATGAGGTTATCCTCGGTTTGTCGGGTGGCGTGGACTCTTCCGTTGCCGCAGCGCTGATTCACAAAGCGATTGGCGATCGTTTGACCTGCGTGTTTGTCGATCACGGATTGTTACGTCTCGACGAGGGCAAGCAGGTCATGGAGACCTTCGCTCAAAACATGGGCGTGCGTATTATTCACGTGGATGCGACCGAACAGTTCATGGGCAAGCTCGCGGGCGTCTCAGACCCCGAAGCAAAACGTAAAATTATTGGTCGCGAGTTTGTCGAAGTGTTTCAGTCTGAGGCTGGCAAGCTTAAAAAAGCCAAATGGCTCGCGCAAGGCACCATTTACCCTGACGTCATTGAGTCCGCAGGCGCCAAAACTGGTAAAGCTGTCGCGATCAAGTCCCATCACAACGTCGGTGGTTTGCCTGACACCTTGAATCTCAAATTACTCGAGCCTTTGCGCGAGTTGTTTAAAGACGAGGTGCGCAAGCTGGGTGTAGCGCTCGGCCTGCCACATGGCATGGTCTACCGTCACCCCTTCCCAGGCCCTGGCTTGGGTGTACGCATCCTGGGAGCGGTCAATACCGAGTTTGCTGATTTGCTACGTCGTGCTGATGCGATTTTTATCGCAGAACTCCGCAACACTATCGATCCTGAGACAAAGCTGTCTTGGTACGACCTGACTTCACAAGCCTTTGCTGTGTTCTTACCGGTCAAGTCGGTGGGCGTGATGGGCGATGGCCGCACCTACGATTATGTCGTAGCGTTACGCGCTGTCCAGACCTCGGACTTTATGACGGCGGATTGGGCGCCTCTGCCTTATCCTTTGCTCGGGAAAGTTTCCTCGCGAATTATTAATGAGGTACGGGGAATTAATCGTGTTGTTTATGATGTGTCTAGCAAACCGCCTGCTACGATTGAGTGGGAATGACGGGAATTTTTAAGTGATTGATTGGTAAAGACTTTTGATTTTTGAGTGTCACGCTAACAAATCACTAAGTCATTGATTCTATTTGTTGTGAAGGTTTTAAGTTACACATAAACTTACACACTGGTGACACTATTCGAAATCATAGTTACGTATTTCGGAGGGCTGTATAAAATAACCTACATTATTATATTTTTTCAAAATGCACTTAGTGAGAGATGTTGTATGACTGTGAATGGATTAAGTCACATAACTTTAATTAGTAGCGATCTTAATAGGTTGGAAGAAATATTAATAAGCGTTTTAGACGCGAGAAAAGTTTACGATAGTGGTGCAGAACAGTTCTCATTATCTGAAGAGCGTTTTTACTTAATTGGCAATCAAAATAGTGTCGATGAGACAGAAAACTTATGGTTGGTTGCTATGAAAGGTAATCCAAAGTTAGAACGTGATTACCATCATATTGCTTTTGCTATTCATGAAGATGAAATTATAAAAAAAGAACTTTTAATTGATGAAATGAAATTAGAAAAGAAGCCACCCAGACCCAGAGTCGAAGGTGAAGGTTATTCAGTTTACTTTTATGACTTTGATAGTCATCTATTTGAGCTACACAGTGGGACTTTGGCTATGCGTTTGAAACGTTATGCTAAAGGAAAATAGGATAACTTTAAAGTTTTGATTTTTGATAATTTATGATTTGTTTAAGTTCCGCAACCTGTGTAACAGCGCTAATATTGAGCATTGAAAACGAATAAGAATTTGCTTTGTTAAAAACAGTCCCAACTCAGTCAAGTTACACAAAAGTTACACGCACTAATTTCGCTGACTGTAACTATATGATTTATATATGTTTTTTAACCGAGTAACTATTGAGTGGGAGTGATTTTTTGAGCCTAAAAATTTGATTTATATAGGCTTTTAAATTTGCAGAAAAGTTTCACACTTCTTGTAAGTGCTCTTTATGAGGCATTGAGTGAAAAAACTTCTAGTTATTCTATTCCTCCTATCTACAAATTTAGCGTGGGCACAAGATCAAGTGCTTATAGATCGGCTTAAACAAGGCGGTCTAAACATTTTTTTTAGACATGCCATCACCCCTGGTAGTGATTCATCTAAATTTAATCCGCCAAGCGAACGTCCTAAAGATTGCTCTTCTGGATCACGTCAGCTGAATGACGAGGGAAGAGAACAAAGTAGACGTATTGGCAAGAGAATAAAAGAACTCGACATCCCAATTGGAGAGGTTTATTCAAGTAGCTTTTGTCGATGCGAAGAAACAGCAAAGTTGGCATTTGATAGATTTACGACTGTTGAATGGTTGTTGGTTAAGCCAGGTGTATTTCAATCGAAACTAGACAGCGAGCTCAGTTCAGTCCCTGGCACCGGATTTTTTACAAAAACTCCAACTGGTAAAAATAATGTATTCGTAGGGCACGCGGTCACGTTCTTGCCTGGGACTCTAAGCAGAGAGTTGTCCTTGGTTAGATTGCTGGCAGAGGGCGAAGCATTAATCATTGAACCAGGTAATCCCCCTAAAAAATTAGGAAGAATCAAGTTCTTTTAAGATTTATTTTGTTCACAAATGTTTCTCATGCTCAAGTAAATGAATGAAATTATCGAGAACTAAATTGCGTAAAATTTCAGCTTATTAAGCATCGTATTAGTTGAACAAGGGAAAATTATTATGAGCAATACAATCGGCTGGGCAATGACAACGATACTGACTTTAAAGGAGACAGTTTCAAGTATTAAGTAGAGCGTTGATCAAAGATGCGGGTTAGTCTAAATATTTAAATCTTTAGTGATTCTTTTGCGTCTCGCTAATGCGGAGTGCAATTTGAGCTGCGATTTTTTCAGCCACAACAAAATTGCCATATTGATTTAAGTGACCGGTATCGATATAGACTTGTTCTGGCGTTGAGTCGAAAACATGCCCGAGGTCATGAAAATATTTTTCTGTCGTTTGCGACACGACATTTTCATAGAAAGCCTGTTGAACACCACCCATGGGCGGACTATTGTTCACAAACTCTTGCTCTCCTGGCGTCATCGTTTTGTTGCCCCACGAAAGACAAGGTTGTATGAAGTTCAAAAATTCAACCCCTTCGGCCTGGCAGCATGCTTGAGCTAGTCTAGAAAGCCGCTGATAATCCTGCGCACAGTCCTTGGCGATTTTTTGAGTGTCGCCATGTGTAATGGATTCAATGATCTCTGGAACAAATGAGTGATTGACGTTTGGATCTAATCTAAGGAAATGATTCAAAAACGTACGATATTTTTTTGATCTAGAAAGTGTGGCTATTTTTGTCAACATTCTGTTTATAGTGAGCCAGACTGTTCGTTTAAAACTGGCTGCCCCATTAAATTGATGATTCAAATGCATGCCGTGCTCAATGTGCCTTGTGCCCATCCCAAGGTAGGTATTTGAGGATATCGATCTGCTTTGCTCTGCCAACAACGCGAGGACCGAGGACTGATTGAAAACGCAATTCCAGCCCGTATAAAAAACAACGTAATCAGGTGGAGTTCGGAGTTCATCGGCAACGAGCATGTTGAACGAATCTTGCGATGTCATTCCTAAAATTCCGCGATTGATGCAAACAGAATCAATTTGATATTTCAGGAACAGAATTTGTTCGACTAGGGAAGGGATGGTAAAGGCAGGTAAACGACTACCTGTCCCCATGATGGTCGAGCCACCGAAAAAAGTAATGATCTTTTTGTTGGAGGCACGTGCCTGATCTCTTCTTTTCTGGGTATCATCGTCAGTGGTGCGATTTTTGACGATTCCTTCGCCATCTGTCATCAGCAGGTCTATATCTTTTGCACCTAACTCATCCACATCGATGAGGACGTTTTGATGTGCGGCGAGTCTCGTTCCATAAAATGCGTTCGGCTTAAAAACAGACCTGGCAAGCGTGACGTTATCAATTAAACGTTCGCTGGTAATGCGCCTAAGTTTTTCATTGGACAACGTCTGTGCGACAGACCGAACATCATCATTAGTAATGCCAGAAGCTATACACGTGCGTAATTCTTCTAGCGAGGTGTGGTGACCGTCAAGTGCTTGTAATCTCTGCATATTTGGATATACTTAAGGCGACACTGTTAAAAGGGTTAGTCATGCTCAATGTAATAAATTCTTTCTTATTGCGTATCGTATATTTTTGTATCCTAGCCCCGATTGGCATAGTTCTGCGTTTAATTGGTTATGACCCTTTGAAACTCAATTCAAATCAAACATCAAGCTATTGGTTTAACAGAAAGCCATCCAAGTACGATGCGAACTTTTTCAACAAACAAGGCTAGTTTATTTGAGCGAGGTTCTCATGAAATCATTATTAAATTGGATCAAGGGTAAGTTGAACGGTCTTTTGCCTAAAAAGAAGAAAGAAAAAAAGCCTGCCAATGCAACGTATCCTCTGTGGTAATTTTTAATCCAGTTCGTATGCATTTTTGTAGTCGAGCTTTAGAGAAGTATCTTGATCCTCTTTGCGCATAATTGAATTTCCCACGACAAGAAATTCGATCTCCGTTCCCATCAAGCAGCGAAAGGCATCTTCGGGTGTGCTGACAATAGGTTCGCCACGCACATTAAACGATGTATTG
>JBILJA010000252.1:0-2549 GCA_044368775.1 Burkholderiaceae bacterium | reverse complement strand
AAAGGGGCCATGCGTAATATGGTTAATAAACAGCAATTCTCTCTTGGGGTGAGTCTGCCCATCCTTGCTCGCAGGGAAACTCAGCACATAAGACGCTTCGCTGGAAAAGACGCCGCGCTGATAGTTGCGCGTGGATAGCCGCACTTGATCAGACCAGGTGCGGGCCAGATGGAGGTTAATCGCATCCATCGCAGCATAAGATTGTGACTGAATTCGAAAGCCCGACCACCAGCTGATGCCGCTGTATGTCGCGACAGCCGCAACGACTAACACTGTCCCGATGATCAGTTTTTTAATCATGCTTTTTCCATCTGTCCGCAGTCCTTGCGTCGGTAATGAACGATATCAAAACGTAAACCGTTTTCCGCCGGCTGAGGCTTTCTTGAAGTTTCTATCCATTGCGCCTTGTCCAAAGGAGCAAAAAAAGCATCACCGTCAACGGACTCTAGCACTTCAGTCGCGATCACTTGTTGAGCAAAGGGGAGAGCTTCTTGATAGATTTGGGCGCCTCCAATTACAAAAGCCTCGTCGAGGTCCTGTACGGAAGCAATCGCTTGAGTAAGGCTTGTCATGCACTCCGCGCCTTGGGCGGCATAGCGAACGTTCCTGGAGATGACGATGTTGCGTCGGCCGGGCAACGGTCTGCCGAGAGACTCCCACGTTTTTCGTCCCATAATGATGGGATGCCCGAGCGTTGTGCGCTTGAAATGCGCAAGGTCGCTGGGCAATTTCCAGGGCAGGGTGTTATCTCGCCCAATGACACGATTTTGTGCGTAGGCGACGATCAAAGAGAGCTGCATGCGCTTGAAGGCCTTTGTTAAACCGCCACCGGTGCTTTGATGTGCGGGTGATGGGCATAATCTTCGATGACGAAATCTTCGTAGCGATAATCAAAGAGAGAGTCGGGTTTGCGCTGTATGACGAGCCTTGGGTAGGGATGGGGCTCGCGCGAAAGTTGGAGTTCGACTTGTTCGAAGTGATTACTGTAGATGTGACAATCACCACCCGTCCAGACGAAGTCGCCAACCTCCAGGCCACACTGCTGTGCAACCATGTGGGTCAACAACGCATAACTCGCAATATTGAAGGGCACGCCGAGAAAAGTATCGGCGCTACGCTGATAGAGCTGACACGAAAGCTTGCCTTCGGCCACATAAAACTGAAAAAACGCATGGCAGGGGGGTAGAGCCATATTTTTGATTTCGCTGACATTCCAGGCCGAGACGATCAGTCTGCGCGAGTCAGGTGTCTTGCGAATTTGATCGAGAATTTGCGAGATTTGATCAATGTGCCCACCGTCGGGCGTTGGCCAGGAGCGCCATTGCACGCCATATACCGGACCTAGATCGCCATCCTCGCGCGCCCACTCATCCCAGATCGTGCAGCCATTTTCTTGCAGCCAACGCACATTGGAATCGCCTCTTAAAAACCAGAGAAGCTCGACAAAAATACTGCGGGTATGCAGTTTTTTTGTCGTCACCAGCGGAAAGCCTTTCGACAGATCAAAGCGCATTTGGTAGCCGAAGACCGAGCGGGTGCCCGTGCCGGTCCGGTCTGTTTTATTCACGCCCGTCGTATAGACATGACGCATAAAGGTTTCGTACTGGTTCATGGGTGTAGGAGGTTTTATGGGCTTGTTGTTGAAGGAAGCGCCGTGTCCACAATATCGGCCGACCAAGTGATCTCGGCGCTGTGCGCGAGCATGGCGGAAGCGGAGCAATATTTCTCATGCGAAAGCGCGATCGCCCGCTCAACCGCTGTGCGCGGGAGATTGTGCCCCGTCACGGTAAAGACGAAATGGATTTTTGTGAAAACCTTTGGGTCCGTGTCCGCACGTTCGGCTTGTAGTTTCACGGAGCAGCCAGTGATGGCGTGTCGGCCACGTTTGAGGATCAGCACCACATCATAGGCGGTGCAACCACCTGTACCCACGAGCAATAATTCCATCGGACGCGGTGCGAGATTGTGGCCGCCGCCTTCGGGCGCGCCATCCATCGCTGCGATATGACCCGTGCCGGTCTGACCGACAAAGAGCATGCCATCCGGACCGCCCCAATCAATTTTGACTTCCATGTCCAATCCCCTGCGTTCAAGCAAGAATCATAAACGGGTTTGGGCTATTTTGTGGTGCTATGAGCGGTAACATAGAGGCAATGGCTGTTTTGAATGGTTTTTCTGATGAATCAATCTGCTTCTCCCGATGCCTCACCGCAGGCTTTCACACCCGAAGTCTATCCCCTGCCTTGCTTCGTTCGCAGGCACGGGCTCTTAGACCCCTTAATTGCTGAAATCGATGTGGCGTTGCAGGTGCTCGGTGGTGGTGTCGCCGCGTCTCGTCCTAATCCGGCGGGTCCATTCTTGACGGACGCTGATGCGGGGATGGATCGTTCGGCCAGGCGTCATGCTGCGGGTCTCATGCGTATAAATCATGTTGGTGAAATCTGTGCACAGGCTCTTTATCGAGGACAAGCTGCAGCGGTCCAAGACACTGAAAGCGCCGCGTTCTTTTTGGAGGCAGCGGCCGAGGAAGTCGATCATTTGGGCTGGTG
>JBILJA010000251.1:0-2593 GCA_044368775.1 Burkholderiaceae bacterium | reverse complement strand
TTGAGGAATTTAAATGAAATACCTCTCTCCCTATCGTCTTGGGGTGTTGTTGCTCGCTCTTTTGCCACTTATTGCCTTAGCGCATGGCATCAGTGATGAAGATAAACAGCGCATGCTGGATGGCGGTTATATCCAATACATTTTGTTGGGCGCCAGTCACATGCTGACTGGCTATGACCATCTTCTTTTTTTACTTGGCGTTGTTTTTTTTCTAACAAACTTTAAAGATATTGTGAAATTCGTCACAGTCTTCACGATTGGACACTGCCTCACATTGATCTTTGCTACTTATTTCAAAATCACTTGGAATTTCTGGTTAGTCGACGCAATCATTGCTGTTAGCGTGATTTACAAGGGCTTTGATAATAACGGCGGCTTCCAACGTCATTTCAACATGTCGTCACCAAACTTAATCAAGATGGTTTTTGCATTTGGTTTATTGCATGGCTTTGGCCTTTCAACACGCCTACAGCAATTGCCGCTTGGAGATGATCCAGTTCACATGATCATCAGGATCTTGAGCTTCAACTTGGGTGTTGAGTTGGGTCAGATTTTGGCATTGGCCGTGATGGTCGCCGTGCTGTCGTTCTGGCGAAAAACTTCGCATTTTGAAAGGTTCAGTTACACAGCAAATTTAGGTCTCATTCTTGCGGGTATTTATTTGCTTTTTGTGCAGTTGCATGGATACCAACATGATGTCCACGGCGAGTCTTTCAGATTTCCTTCTGAGGAACATCGCCACGCGCATGAAGATCTTGACATTAAAAATACGACTGATAACAGTCGCAATGCCCTTTAATGAAAAACTAGGAATCAATATGAAATCACTTATCTTTGCAATCGCTTTTTCTCTCACGACGGCATTCCCACTTGCTTCATATGCAGGGCCAGGTGACAGCTGTCATTTTCACGGATCAAAACCAGCTGCAGAAGCTACGATCACTCAATGTGCGAACCAACGTAAGGACGCTCTTGTGAAAAATGGCAAACTTGAAAAAAGTTGGTCGCCTATCAAGCAAGAGTCCGTTGAGTACATTGATGGAAAAAAGGGTAAAGAATGGAAGGTGATTTTTATAAACCCTAGTGCGTCAGATCAAAACAAAAAAAATCTTTTCATGTTCTTCACTCCACCAGGTAATTTCATCGCTGCTAACTACACCGGCCAATAATGACTAGCGGATGACTAGAGTGACCTGTCCAACGTAGTCAGACCACTGCTATCTTAGGGGAATCTGGGAGGTCTTATCGGCCAATTTAGTTCGTATAACGAGCCGTGTGGACTTATTATTAACTCTTTGCCCAATATGAGACTTAAATTGATGGAGCGCTTGTGAATAATATGCTTCCCAAAGTCTGGCGACCTGATCTGGCCGCATTACTTCCTGCCAATCCTTCTACGGCAGGCGGTCCAGCGTTAGCTTGGTGGATCGCTTTTTTGTATCTGAGCTTGGTCACTGCGCGCAGTTTGATCCATATGCTTGCTCCCGATGGTGGTGCACACAGTATTGCCACCATTGACGTATCCGTTGCAGGAGGTGCGAATATTATTGCCATATTCGGTCAATGGGGCGCCAGCCAGCTACTGTTAGCATTGCTGCTCTGGGTGCTTTTGCTGCGTTATCGAGGATTAGTACCGCTTGTCCTTCTTGTTTTTATGCTTGAGCCTGCCATGAGAGCTTTCGAAGGCCATTTAAAACCAGTGATAACCGAAGGGGTTGCCCCAGGTGCAGAGTTCAACTGGATGGTCGAGCCAATACTTATCGCAGCTTTTTTACTCTCTCTATGTCCTGCGCGCACAAGGTTGGGCAATTAGCTCAAGGGTAGAGCAGGCTTTGCTGTGGAAGGTCCTGTGTATAATGCATGTCTTGCCAGTTATGGCACTCACCAATCTAGCGATCGCAAACTCGCGTTCCGATTGGGCGGTTAGCTCAGTGGTAGAGCACTGCCTTCACACGGCAGGGGTCACAAGTTCGAAACTTGTACCGCCCACCAAAATACAAAATTCATAAGCACAGATTAGAGCCGCCTAGGCTCTACCCCATTCACCGGCATACAAAATGTTGTTTCGAAAATACCTAATGGTTTCACTCTGGGACTGAGCGAACAGTTCTGGACGGACGATCAGAAAATTATTCAGCGGAATGCGTTAGCTTTCATATTTCAAGGCATAAATGTCGGAGCAGGAAGTCAATCACCTGACTCAGCGCCTAGTTAGCCGGCATTACAGACTTGGATAAAGTTTGGTACGATCAGGCTTGCGCCTAGCATGATGGTTCCTCAAATGCGAGGTTAATAGGCGGCTAAAAATATAAAAAATTAATTTACAGCCTCTAGTCCACTCGTGATCATGACCCATCCTCTACCAAGTCAATCTCCCAATCCGTGGAGTTTTTTGCCCTTTGCGCTGACAATATTTACAAGCGCTTTTTTATTGTTTCAGGTTCAGCCCCTGTTGAGCAAACAAATTCTGCCATGGTTTGGTGGCAGCCCAGCCGTTTGGACCACGGCCATGCTGTTTTTTCAAAGCCTGTTGTGCTTGGGCTATTTGTATGCCCATGCTTTGGCCTCCTTGCCCTCGCGCAAAATGCAGGCG
>JBILJA010000250.1:0-2615 GCA_044368775.1 Burkholderiaceae bacterium | reverse complement strand
TTTACCCCTGAGAGGTTCGCAGTGTTCAAGCTCCGCCCTAACACCTCTCCTTTACGCTCCGGTCTGACTATGGTCGCCCTCGCGGTGGGACTATTCGTACTTTCGGGCTGCTCCTCCAACCAATGGGGATTCCCCTACAAGGTCGGGGTCCAGCAAGGAAATTGGATTACCAAAGATCAAGTCGCCCTCCTTCGCCCCGGCATGACCCGAGAGCAAGTGCGCTTCGCCCTAGGCACCCCAACGTTATCCAGCGCACTGCATGCCAACCGCTGGGATTACCCTTATTACTACCGCTCCGGAAAAGGCAAGGTTGAAGAGCGTGTCTTTACCGTCATGTTTGAGAGTGGACAGCTCGCCACCTGGAAAGGCGACGAACAGCCAGAGCTTCAGCCCTTCCAGATCGCCCGTGAAGAAGTCGGCATCTCCAAACGCGAAGCCGCCCAAGATGCGCTCTTCAGACAGCGTCAGGCTAATGATGCTGGACTCGGCGCCCCCATTGAAATCGCGCCAGGTTTGAATTTAGGCCAGACCTTGGGTGACTCTCCCATTTCCGACCCTGCTGCACTGCCTGGCGCGCCGGATGATGCTCCTGCCCCTTTGCTCTAACGACTATTAACAAAAGAGTTCATGATGCGAATTGCCATTACCGGCGCGAGTGGTCGTATGGGGAGAATGCTCATCGAAGCCGTCTCCCAATCCACTGATTTACAACTGACTGTCGCCCTCGATATCGCAGGCGCGCCCATGTTGGGGCAGGATGCCTGTGCGTTTCTGGGCAAGCCAAGCGGTGTTCTGATCACTGATCAACTTTCCGCGATTAAACATGCCGACTGTCTGATTGATTTCACCCGTCCTGAGGGCTCTCTCGAGCATCTGGCCGCGTGTGTTGAGCACTCAGTCAATATGGTGATTGGTACGACTGGGTTTGATGATGCGGGCAAAGCCGCCATCACACAGGCCGCCGAAAGTATCGGGATCGTGTTCGCACCTAATATGAGTGTGGGCGTCAATGCCACGCTGAAACTACTCGACATGGCTGCCCGTATCCTAAACTCGGGCTATGACGTCGAGGTCTTTGAAGCGCACCACCGTCACAAAGTAGACGCGCCTTCGGGGACCGCGCTCAAAATGGGTGAGACGATTGCCCAAGCCTGGGGCAAACCCCTCGACGATATCGCGACCTGGACTCGCCATGGGCATACAGGGCCACGCCAAACAGGCGAAATTGGTTTCTCCGTTGTTCGTGGTGGCGATATTGTGGGCGACCACACTGTCTTTTTCTGCGGTACGGGCGAGCGCATCGAGATTTCACACCGTTCTAGCAGCCGAGCCGGCTATGCCGAGGGGAGTTTGCGCGCGGCGCGCTTCCTCGAGGGCAAACGCAAAGGCCTGTTCGACATGCAGACCGTGTTGGGACTTTAACTGCCGGACACCACGACCGGTTCAATCTCAAGGTCCACCCCAAACTCGGCCTTGACGCTGGCGCGCACCTCCTGCGCCAACGCCAACAGCGCTGAGGCCTGAGCACCACCATAGTTGACCAGCACGAGCGCTTGGCGATCATGCACACCGACTGCGCCTAAACGCTTACCTTTCCAACCGCAGCGCTCAATCAACCAACCCGCGGCGAGCTTGAAGGTCTGATCTGATTGCGGATAGGCAATCAGCGCTGGAAATTGTTTCTTGAGCAACAGGTATTGGGTTTCCGAAACAACGGGGTTTTTAAAGAAGCTGCCTGCATTACCCAGAACTGCCGGATCCGGTAACTTGGCCCGTCTGATCTCACAGACGGCCTGCAAAATTTGTGCGGCGTTGACGTGGGCTGGCTCCAGACGAGAAAGCACCGCGTGATTTTTCAAATCTGGATAATTCAAGACGGGCACCCATTTCTTGGGCAGTAAAAAGCGTACTGACACAATCAACCATGTCCCGAGCACATCGCGCTTAAAAATACTATCCCGGTAGGCGAAACCACAAGACTCCTTGGGAAACGTCACGAGCCTGCCTTCAGGAATATGCCAAGCAGTAACCGACTCAATACGATCTTGGAGCTCAACGCCATAGGCGCCAATATTCTGCACAGGTGCCGCGCCAACGGTGCCCGGGATGAGCGCCAAGTTTTCGAGCCCAGACCAACCGTTTTTCGTCGCGATCTCAACCCAATCGTGCCAGTTTTCGCCTGCGGCGACATCAATCCGCCATGTCGTCTGATCAGACGACTCGACAAGCGTGATGCCTTTGAGCGCAACACGCACCACAAGACGATCGAGCTCCGGGGGCAACACGACATTACTTCCTCCTCCTAGCACCAAGAGACTGCCAGCCTTGCGCGCGCGAGCCGTGATCTCGGGCAATTGGTCATGGGACGAGAGCGTCAACACCTGCTTGGCCTCGCAGGTCAAACCTAGCGTATTAAACCGGGTCAATGACATGCCTTGCAAAGAAGGGACGCAATCAGACGGGAGAAGGGGTGGATTTGACATGCAGGCGGGTAGTTGTGATATAGTTTTGGTCTTCGCACAAAACAACGTTTTTTGTGAAGACCAAGCGGGAGTAGCTCAGTTGGTAGAGCGCAACCTTGCCAAGGTTGAGGTCGCGAGTTCGAGCCTCGTCTC
>JBILJA010000109.1:0-8090 GCA_044368775.1 Burkholderiaceae bacterium | reverse complement strand
AGCGCGCAGACCGTCTTGGGGTCACTGTTTCAATGGCGCCATTTCAGTACATCTATTGGGGTGATCTCTTAGACGGAACGATGTTTGCGTCCCAATACGGGTCTCAATGGCAGCGCGTGGGTGATGCGATGAAAATGAAAACGCGCACCACATTTCATAATGATGGCTCGGTATCTCCTCCAGATACTTTAAGAAACATTCAGCATATGGTGACGCGTACCACTGATTCGGGCAAGGTTCATGGTCCCAATCAGGCGGTATCCCTAGATGAAGCGCTTAAAGCATCGACGATCAATGGCGCCTATCAACTCAAACGCGATAAAGACATTGGTTCGCTTGAGGTCGGTAAGTATGCGGATTTAGTAGAGCTCTCGGCCGACATCACTGCTGTGAAGCCAAGCGAGATTGTCGAGAAAGTGAAAGTCCAAGGAACATGGCTGGGTGGCAAGAAGATTGATCTCAAGAAATTTATGGAACAAATTTCTGCGATTGATCCCTCACAGCATAAGGACTTGGCAAACTCAGCTATAAAGAATTTAAATCGCCATTGATTTATTTTTTACGAAAGACAAAACCACCTTCGGGTGGTTTTTTTATGCAAGCGCTAAAATTACCCATGAACATCTATTACCTACCCGGACGAGGCGGTCGTCTTGAAACAGGACTGGGAGAGGCACTGGTCTCCCGGGGGCTGAACATCTCCGGCAGGGAGACGCTAGGTGATTTTGCGAAACTCCGTTTTGCAGAACAAATCGAACTCGTTGCACAAGACCTCAAAGCGCACTTTTGGCATGACGACGCAATGGTTGTGGCCAACTCTTTCGGGGCCTACCTCTTTCTGCACGCGCAAACATTAATGCCCCCCTTCCCTGGCAGAGTTCTTTTGCTCTCTCCAATCGTCGGGGAATTTGCGAATAGCGAATCGCAAACCTTTTTCGTTCCACCCAGAGCCCGTCAACTCATGGAATTGGTTCAGGCCGGTCAATATCATTCATCCAAACACTGTGAAATCCATGTGGGTGAACAAGACTGGCAAAGCAATCCCGACAATGTCCAAGCTCTAGCAAAACTGATGGCATGGGATGTCACGGTTGTCCCTGAGGCGGGACACATGTTGCCTAAAACCTATGTTGGTAATCTGCTGGATCGATGGACATCTTCCGTCTAACCCAACACATTAAAGAAATGGGCGTTACTAAGCGCATCGGCCACGCGTTTTACAGCGACAATCAAATCCGTCACCAGACGCTCGTTGATATTAAGATCACCTTCATACTCACCAAGATTGCGAACCTCATGGCATTTGGCCAGCACACGCCATACTTCGGGACCTAGCCCTAAGGTGTGCTGCAAGGCCTGAAACACAATGTAACGGTTACCTGACCGGTAACCTAGCCGTCTCAATGCTACTAGGCACAGTGCATGTGCCGCGTTATAGGCGAGGTCAAATCGGCTTTCCAAAGCCAAGGTTGGAATTTCAGCATCCCTCAGGCGCGCGTTACCCGATCGGATCAAACCATTGATCTCGCTCTGATCAGGAGGTTCTTTGTGCAATGGTTTGCCAGGGCCCGCTAAATTCTCAAGCGGGGATGTCTGATTCATTGCCAATAATCCAAATCTTAGGTTGGTTCAGTACGCGTATCAAAAATGAATTGTCATCTAGCAGCCGTTGCTTGATATCCGCTTCTGTGTAAATCGTCGTGTTGATCCCTCGCCCTAAACGCACCTCGGTACCCAACAATTGATTGAGTAAATCTGAGTAAGACAGCTTGTCGCTGACAACAAAAAGGTCGATATCACTCTTCACCGTATCTTGCTTCTTGGCAATGGACCCGAATATAAAAGCGCAACGAATTACCTCTCGGTAGGGCGCTAGAGCTTCACGAATGGGGTGAGCTAGACCAAACGTCTTTTGCACGATCTGGGTCAGCTCTTGAAAGATAGGTGAGTGTGGGTTCGCCTGAAAATGCCGTTGATTGCCGCGCATTTCTGAAGTGACCAAACCGCTTTCGCTCAAGCGCTTCAATTCCCTTTGCACCGCCCCCGAACCAGCACCAGTCAGTTTGATCAGTTCATTGGAAAAGTACGAGCGGTCTGGTTGGCCGAATAAACATGCAAGTACGCGTTGCTGGGTATTCGTAAACAAGACACTCCCCAGCCCTTCAAAAGTAGCGGAATCTTGATGCGTCGAGTTTATTATCGTGCCCATATAAGGCATGATAACACCCAAATTGGGCATGTCAAGCAACATGTCTCACTCTCAATTACCTTGCATAGCTATCGAGCAGATACTTACCTAGAAAACCTAGCAAGGTAAACATACCCCCGCAATATGCAGTCATCATCCACATAAATTTACGCTCAAAAAACTTATGTAAATCAGCGTTACTCCGGGCGATTTCTTGGCGCAGGTCAGTCTGCACAAATGCAATCTCTTTGCGCAGGTCAGTCTGTACAAATGCAATCTCTTTGCGCAGATCCGCCTGAACTAATGCAATCTCATGCCGCAGATCAGCTTGAACCTGAGTCATTTGCACACGCAAGTCAGCCATTGCCTGGCAAAGATTCGACATTGACCGATCAAGACGTTCGCAGATTTTAGTGTGTTGATCGACGGCTAATTCAACGGTGAGCATGCGTTTTTCCATCCCAAAATAATAGAGATCATTATGAGCATTTTCTATTCGTGAAAGTGCTGCATCGCCATTTATTTGGTAACAGAATTGTTAGAGCGCTTTAACAAACTATCGTCAATCTTTCATCAACGCCCAAAAATATTAAAACCACCCGCGCCATTCGACAGAATCTGCGATGAGCCGTCCGAACCAAAGGTATTAAAACCACCAGCACCATTTGGCAAAATCTGCGTCATACCATTAGAGCCATAGCTGTTGTACCCACCTGCTCCGTTGGGTAAGACTTGGGTCGTTCCCCCCGACCCATACACGTTGTAGCCCCCTGCGCCATTCGATAGGATCTGCGTCGTACCATTAGATCCATAGAGGTTAAAGCCGCCCGCGCCGTTTGGTAAGACCTGCGTCATTCCTTGAGGACCATAGACGTTATAGCCACCGGCGCCATTGGGCAGCACTTGCGTCTGCGCGTGCACCGCGCCGATACCGTGAAATATCCCCAAAGCGCACATCATCAAAGTCAGAGTCGTTTTCATGTTGGATCTCCTATTTGGAAGATGATGCACCAGGCACTGTCTCACTGGATGACACAGCAAACAGACACTACAAAGCACTCCCTGACTCACTCAGGTCGCAGACGGTGCGCTGAAACCATTTGATACAAAAAATAGTTATCTGAACAGATAGTTTGAGATGTCGTTAAAACTAAAATTTCGCATGATTCAGGCACTATAGGCGGCACTCAATGCAAACTAAATTAGCCAAACTTGAAGCCATCATCCCAACTCTTGCCACGCGCGAAGATTTGGCCAAGCAAGCAACAGAAACCATGGATCGAATAGATCGCTTGGTCGCAGGATTGAGAGCCGATTTTGACCGTAAATTTATTCTATGCATGAGCATACAAATCACGACTCTGTTCGCCATCGTTGGACTGCTGTCGAAGATTGCGAATATTTTTTAGCCAGCGAGCTGCGCATTCTTTATGGACCTGGCTACCGCATCTTACAAGTTTACTAAAAAACAATAATCGTTTGTATGTTAAGATGATAGTCTGAGGGAGATCAAACATGAGCCTAGACATTCTGAGTAGCAACTTGCAGCGACTACGCCATGCCCAAGGGCTGTCGCAGGACAAACTTGCCTTGGCTGCAGGAATTAGCCGTATTGCCTATCTCAACATTGAGCGGCGCAAGTCTGAGCCCCGGGCCGAGACTGTGCGTGCATTGGCCAAAGCGCTGCACGTCCGAGTCCCAGAGCTGTTGGTGGATACGCCAATCCTCAAGCGGGTGCGATTTCGCTCCCTTAAGCGTCTTAAACGACGCGAGCAAGTATTGGTCGAGGTGTGTCAAAAACTTCGTGATTTTGTCGAGCTGGAAACTCAGCTCAAAGCCAGCGACCGTAAAGACTTCGATGAGTTGCGTGCTGTTGCAGCAAATGCCTGTGGGCAGGGCATTCCCGCTGTTGCTGCGGCCATGCGGGCTTACTTAGGTCTTGCTGGACACGAGCCAGTACACGACATTTGCGGCCTATTAGAGCACCAAGGTATCAAGGTGTTATCAGTAAACATAGCCACCGATGCATTTTTGGGTTTGTCTGTTTCCGAAGATGACGGCGGTCCAGCTGTAATAGTTAACACTTGGGAGCGCCTGCCTGTTGAACATTGGATTTTCAGCGCAGCGCACGAGTTTGCGCATCTGCTGTTGCACCTTCAGGCTTATCAAGTAGACGAAGAGCTGGAGGTCAAAGACGAGGAGCGTGATGCCGACGCTTTTGCCTCACACTTTTTGATGCCGGAGGAGGTGTTTCGCCGTGAGTGGGATGATACCGTTGGGCTGCCGCTCTTTGACCGTGTAATCAAGGTTAAGCGGGTTTTTCGGGTGAGCTGGCGAACAGTTTTGTTTCGCTTGAGCGAGGGTATGTCTGATCCGAACCAGCGTAAGCGCTTATGGATTAACTTTGCCAATGCCTACAAGCAAATCAACAGCAAAGTGCTCATGAAAATGGACGAACCTCAAGGTGTAGGTGCAGATGCATACAGCGCCCTGTCGGACTTGCGCAAAGCTGGACCGGAGCCTGCGGGCATGGATCGGCACGATTTTCAAGGTGACCGCTTGTGGCGTCTGGTACGTCAGGCCACCCTCGGTGGCCACATTACTTTGGCGCGTGGTGCGGAGATACTCGGCCTCAAGCTCAATGACATGCGGAACTTGGCTGAATCGTGGTCAAACTGAAATCCATTACAACTTGGTTCATTGCCGACGCAAATATTCTGATCGACTACGTCCAGACCTCGCCAACCATTTTGAGTTTAGTAACTCAACACGTAGGTCCGATTTATGTGGCGGCTGACGTCTTAGAAGAGGTTGAGCAGTTGGACGTGGAGCTGTGCCACGCTATTGGTCTGCAGGTCGTACAAGGCAATCTGGCCCAACTGACGCAAGCCTCACAACGGGGTGGCCCATTATCATTTCAGGACAAGCTTTGCTTGATCTTAGCTAGGGACAATGGCTGGTCGTGCTTGTCAAATGATGGTCCTTTGCGCGAAGCCTGCAAAGCACAAGGAGTTCCGGTAGTTTGGGGTCTTGAGATTATGCTGGCTCTTGTCGAGGGCCAGCAACTAAGAGCCGTCGATGCAATCAAAGTCGCCCAAGACATTAATGCAATCAACCCGATTTACATCACAGCCAAGATCCTAGCCGAGTTCCAAAAAAAGGTGACAGAGAAGACCCCTAAAAAGAGATCAAAATAAGATGTATGCATCCTAAGTTAGGATCCGCTGTAGTTTTATTCAGCAAGAGCTTCTGGAATGGGTTCTCCACAGGCGGCCATTTCGGTAAGGACTTCGCCCACGACTCGGCGTATACCGGAGAGCGCTTTTTCAGGGGTAGCAGCAAGCCAGGAGAGAGAGGGAAACTCTGTGCACAAACCCACATGCTCGTTGTCCTCGGCAGACCAGGTGACTCTATAGGTGTAGTGATTAATGTTCATGGCTTAACTCCTAAGCGCTCAATGGCAGGCTCAGTGACCATTTGATATAAGCAGAGGCCGCCACGCATTGTGACGTCAAACAATCGAGAATGAATGATTTGATACGCGACTCACTTACACAACCTTTTCAAACTCATCTCGCTCCGATAAATCAACTTCGGAGATTTTTGATTGCCAGCCTTGTTTCGTTTCCGTCATCACGAAATGAATCGTTCGTTCAACATCGTTTAGTTCGTGAATAATATTTTTGACTTGTTCGTTGCCATCCGCATGAGCAGCATAAAAAACACGCAGCATTTGGTCAGCAAATTTTGGTACTTTGCTATTCTTTTCCCAACCTGCGATCGCTTGATCTGTACGACCTAACGTTCGTCCAAGTGATGACTGAGACAGAAGCATAGCCTGACGTAAGTATCGAAATTCTGCCCCAGTCAATTTACTGTTTTTACGGATAAGCGCTTTACATATCGCTCTTGAAAGACCAGGCAAGTCTTGAATGGTGATAGCCATACCGTAGGGAGTTTCCATCTGCTCATAGCCGTTCGCGAGCCAAATATTGCGAAGGCCTCCATCTGTGTAGTGGTGCATGCTATTCCCCAGTTATCAATGCAGTAACAACAATCATCCTGGCGACTTTTTCTGATGATTTCTACACCCTTATTTTTATAGGTTGACCGATAGTTCACATACTCTAAATGCATCAACAAACGGTTATCAACGAGATTTACAAACATTTACAAAAATTTACTAACTGCATAGCCCAAAACTAACCGATGTCCAAAGCACTCCCCGAATTGCTTAATTAGCGGGCGGAGCGATGAAACCATTTGATACAAAAAATAGTTCTCCGGACAGATAGTTGCAGATGTCGTTAAAACTAAAATTTCGCATGACTCACGTACTTGCCGTTCAATGCACTCCCTGGCCTTTCAGCTGTGGTTGCCCGCGATCTAGTGTGCAAGGCTCAATAGCTGCAAATTTGTAGTTTTTAGACGACATCTGATGTATGATTGAATTAAAGCAAACACAAACATACGAGAAATGGGAATCTCGGCTCCGTGATAAGAGAGCTAGAACCATCATCGCATCGCGCTTAATGCGTTTGGCTGAAGGATTGCATGGGGATGTTGAACCAGTAGGTGAGGGGATTAGCGAACTGCGTATTCATTATGGTCCTGGCTACCGTATCTACTTTCAGCGACGAGGAAACCTGATAGTTGTACTACTTTGTGGCGGAGATAAAAGCACCCAGACCCACGATATTGCTGCAGCAAGAAAACTTGCCAACGAATGGAGGGAACAAGATGACTGAAAAATTAACAACCTACGATCCTGCCAATGCCTTGGTAGACGATGAAGAAATTGCATTTTTCATGGCTGATGCCTTAGAAACTGGTGATGCAGCCTATATTGCCAAAGCACTTGGTGTGGTTGCTCGCGCCAAAGGCATGACAGAAATAGCTCAAAAAACCGGGCTTTCACGAGAGCAGCTTTATCGCTCATTCAGTGAGCGCGGCAATCCTACCTTAAAGACCACCCTCGCCGTGATGCGAGCACTTGGTATAGAAATTACGGCAAAGCCGCACGTCGCGAGCTGACTCGCTAACTTCTGTATCGGTCCAGTTTCCAATGATGATCTGGCGCGTAACAGATCCCAATCTTAATGCCGCCACCCCGCAGTCATAAACCGCTCAACCCTACCCTCCTTACACACCGCATAGCCCCAAATCAGCTGACTCCTAAACGCATTCGGCCCCACAGACTCAAACAAGTGCAAAGTCTCCCCAACTTCAACCCCGTCCCGAAACTCGACCCACACCGCATGTAAATGCCCAAACGGAAGATTCGGCGCAGCACCCAAGGGATCCCTCACCATATTGGCCTGCTCGATCTCGGCAACCGTCATCTCCCTGATCAAAGCCTCCTCTTTCATCACAAACACCTTAGCCTTGGCCAGTCGCTCACTATTTGCCGCAGCCTCTTTCTTTTTATACATCTCAAAGAACTTAAACCCAATGGCAGCAGGCCACACTAACCACACCAAGATAAAAGCCAACCCCGGCACCACAACATCCTCCACCACCCGATACCAAAACCTTTGGCGCGAGGGGTTGAGAGACTTTAGGGCATCCGTTAAAGAGCTCGCTTGCCGGCGTTTCATCCACAGATGGGAAGTCACCACCGCCAAACACACCACCAAGCCCACACCAAAATAGATTTGCAGAACCAGGAGCCATTCATTCATGCTCTGGACTCCTTAGCGGAGGACTGCTCTCTATTCACACGCACTTGCGTGTCAACAATCACACCCTGCTCTACCGAGATCAATAGATCCCTTTCGTACACACTCGCATAGCCCATGTGCACATACTCGACTAAGTCACCCTGCGGAATACTCAAGACCCCGGAGTACCAATGCGCAAACACACGACTGTCATAGCCAGGGAAAAGACTCCCTAACGTCAC
>JBILJA010000098.1:0-8876 GCA_044368775.1 Burkholderiaceae bacterium | reverse complement strand
TTTATCAAGGACGGCAAGCTCGTGCCTTTGGCGGTGAGTACCGAAAAACGCGCAACCTTGATGCCCAATATTCCTGCAATCTCTGAAATTATTCCAGGTATGGTGTATGACCACTGGTATGGTTTGATGGCGCCTGGAAAAACACCTCCAGCAATCGTCGCAAAGATTTCAAAAGATGCGGGCGATGTTTTGAATTCTCCAAATGTCGTCAAATCACTGAGCGCACAAGGTGTGACTCCCGCTCCGACAACTCCTGAGCAATTCAATAAATTTATTGCTGCGGAAATCAAGCGATTGGGCGATGTGGTGATTAGCGCCAACATTCCACGTCAGTAAATTTAAACACTTTTTCAACATCAGCTTTTCGACAGGATTCGTATGAGTGAGTCTACACAAAAAACAAACAAGACCGCTTTTACGCGCCATATTGCCGAAGTGCTTTGGCAGGAATTTCCCGGTCACCACGGGGGGGCCCTGTCCAAAGCGCTGGTTTCAGAGGAAAACTCGGGTAGCAAGCGCATTGACTACCGGATCTCCTCGTATGAGCCAATGGCTTTTGTTGAGGAGCACGTCCATAAAGTTCAAGAGCAGATCTATCACGTTCTCAAGGGTGAAGGCATCTTGACACTGAATGATGAGAAAAAACTAATGCGTGAGCATGACTATGTCTATATCCCTCCTGGGGTTAGACATAGTTTTTCTAATACGGGTCTCGATACCTTGGTGTTCCTCGTGATCACGACCCCCACCCACGACAACGAAACTCCTGTCTGATTTTTTTGTTTCAACCCCCACCCAGCGGATAAGAAAATGGCGATGATGAAGGGCGGTCAGCTGATCGCCGAGACCTTGGTGCAAGAGCGTGTGCCTTACATCTTTGGTATTTGTGGACACGGTAACGTCGGTATTTTGGATGCTTTGTACGATGTCCGTGACAAAATTCAGCTGATCTCGCCTCGGCATGAGCAATGTGCTGGCCACATGGCAGATGCGTATTACCGCGTCAAACACCGCCCAGTCGCGACACTCACCTCAACAGGTCCCGGTTCGGCCAATATGGTGATGTCCTTAGCGACTGCACTTTCCGACTCGTCGGCATTTATGGCGATTACCGCCAACGTGCCGACCTCACAACACAATCGCGCCCCCTTTCAAGAACTGTACAAACACAATCAGGCTGACTTTGCGCAGGTTTTGCGCCCTGTGGTCAAGCGTGCGTTCCAACCCACGCGCGTCGATATGTTGCCACTGGCCTTGCGTCAAGCAATGGACACGATGGTCACAGGCCGTCCAGGTCCGGTTAATCTTGATATTCCGTACAACGTTTTTCAAGAAGAGGCAGATGTAGAGTTACCCGCACTCTCGCAACTCGATCGCCCTCACCGCCCAGGTGCCAGTGACTACGACATCAAAGCTGCGCTCGATATGCTTGAGCAAGCCAGACAACCGGTATTGTTTATCGGTCATGGCGCAACACTTGCCGAAGCCGGACCCGAGATCACTGAGTTCGTCAATCACTACGGTATCCCGGTCATTACCTCGCCTAATGGTATGGGCTGTATCGATGGCAACAACCCCCTTGCCCTTGGCTTTATTGGTCGCAATGGCGCCTATCCCGCCAATCAAGCGGGACGGTTTGCCGATCTGGTGTTGACGATTGGGACACGCTTTGACGATCGCTCCTCCTCGACATGGATTCCAGGCTATTCCTGGAATTTCCCAACGACTAAGCTGATCCATATTGATATCGACCCGCAAGAGTTGGGACGTAACTATCCGCCGACACTGGGGATCATTGCGGATGCCAAAACATTCATGGGTCAGTTGCTGGCAGGCGCCTCGCACAGAACCAGTATCCATGAAAAAAATTGGGCGCCTTGGCGCGAACAAGTCCAAGGCTGGCAAAGTGAATGGAATACGTTTGTCGCACCGCACTTTACCGACTCGACCAGCCCCTTGCGTCCTGAGTTTGTGGTGAGTGCTGTCCAGCAAATGCTTCCTGACGACGCCATCCTCTGTCTCGACTCAGGCGTGCATCACAACTGGTTTATGCAGTTTTGGCGTGCCAAGCGGCCCCAGAGCATGCTCAATAGTTGGGGCTATTCCTCAATGGGCTTTGGTGTCTGCGGCGTCCTAGGCGCACAACTCGCTGCACCCGACCGGCCCTGCGTAGCCGTCGTGGGCGATGGCGGCTTCACGATGGCTCCATACGTCCTTTGTACAGCCGTTGAATACAATCTGCCCGTCGTCTGGATCGTATGGAACAACTTTGCTTGGGGCGCGATTCGTGACCTTCAGTATGGTTTGTTCGATGGTCGCGAAATCGGCACTGCGTTTTACAAAGGTCAAACTGGCGAACAGTACAACCCTGACTTCGCTGCATGGGCGAGAGCCTGTGGCGCCGATGGCATGACCGTCACCAAGCCTCAGGATCTCAAAGGTGCGATAGAACGCGCCATCAAGAACAAGCGGCCTTGCTTGATCGACGTCCATGTTGATGCGAATATTCGTCCACCCTCAACAGGAACGTGGCAGTTGCCCCCGATTCCTTACAAGGAACCGATTTACGGCAAGCCACACGCCCGCTAACGCTAGACGAGCCTTGACTTATAAGCGTCGCGCAGCATGTTGGGCAGCGATATAGGCAAACGTTAATGCGGGGCCGAGCGTAATGCCTGGCCCCGGATAAGCACCATTCATCACTGAAGCCATATCATTCCCGCACGCATACAGCCCCGTGATCGGTCTCTTGTCTGCGCCAAGAACACGCGCATGCGCATCTGTTTGTATTCCTGCGGACATGCCGAGATCAGAGGGAATCACCTCGACGGCATAAAACGGTGCGCGAGCAATGACCGCCACACAGGGGTTAGGCTGCTGATCGGCATCACCCAAATGGCGTTGGTACGCATTCGCACCGCGACCAAACTCGGGATCTTCGCCCGAGGCTGCATATTGATTGAATGTATTGACCGTACTGGCTAAGGCATTGTCTGGCAGCCCAAGTTGCCCACCCAAAGATTCCAGCGTATCGGCGCGTTTCAGATAGCCCGAGGCAATATCCGCATCCAGACCATACGTAAAAGGCTTGATTTTGCCGAGACCATATTTCCAAAGAAAACGACTGTCACAAATCAGGTATGCAGGCACGGCATGATGTTGAGGATCCACCTGCGCTTTAACGAACTCATGATACGACACGGCTTCGTTTACAAAACGTCGTCCCTGTTGATTGACGGCAATCAGACCGGGCTTGGCTCGATCTGTCACGGTATGCGGATAGACACCAAGAGACTGATCTGCCCGTTGAAAAACGGAGGCGGGCACCCAAAATCCACCCTGCTGCGTCGGCGCGGACAACAGCACATCCGTGGCATCCAGCGCCAACTCCGCACCTCGATTGAGCGACGCAGACTCTGCACAAGCTGTGACGTCACTGACCCCCTCAGGGATGTAATGACGCCTGAGAGCCGTGCTATGAGACAGACCGCCCGTTGCAAGAACCACCCCTTTATTCGCAACAACTTGACGTAACTGACCATGCTCACGCACCTCAACACCTGTCACACTACAGCGGTCGCTCGTACTCAGCAGTTTCACGACAGAGGTATTCACTTGAACGTCAACACCCAGATCTAAAACAGATTTATATAGTCTTCCTGCCAACGCATTACCAAGGTAAAGCGTGGTGCCACGCAGATGCCTTATGCGTTGTTTGGCGTATTGTGCGACTAATTTAAACGTATGCATCGTTGACTGCAGTGACTGCCCCACACGACGCAGGTGAGGAATATCCTCACGGCTAATCATCATGCCACCAAACAACATAAACTCAGGCAAAGGCCAGCGTAGATGAGCAAAATGCACCCCAAGTTCACTGCCATCAAAGGGCACTGGCTCCAAGACACGCCCCCCAAGAGTCGCCCCTGGAAGATCAGGATAATAATCAGGGTAGCGCTTCACTGGTCGGAGTTTGAGTGAAGTGTGTTGCTCGAGATAACGGATCGCCTCGTCAGAGGTCGCTAAAAACGCTTCCATTTTCTCGTCAGAATCGGTCACCGTATGCTGCAAATAACGCTTGGCCGTCTCGAGACTATCGTCAAGCCCGACTTCTTTCATTTTATGATTGGCGGGCACCCAGACCATCCCACCAGAAATGGCGGTCGTGCCCCCGATCTGAGAAGCAGACTCGAGGAGCAATACGGTTTGATTTTGTGCGGCAGCAACAGCGGCGGCACACAGTCCAGCTGCGCCGCTGCCAACAACAATCACGTCATATTGATCGCGCATAAGCGCCCGTCTTAAATCAAGCCGCCGTTTGGCTGAATGATCTGACCGTGAATCCATGTTGCACGATTCGATGCAAGATAGGCAACTACATCCGCGACTTCGTTAGGTTTGCCGATCCGGTTAAAGGGGCTCATGGATGCAGCACGCTGCTTGGCTTCGTCCGTTTTTCCAGCATTAAACAAATCCGTATCGACTGCGCCTGGTGCCACGCCATTCACACGCACGCCGCGAGGACCCAGTTCCTTGCCCATCGAGCGGAGCAAAGACTCGACTGCAGCTTTTGTTGCCGTATAGGGTCCACCACCCGGTACAGCATTACGCACCATAGAGGTCGTAATACCAATAATCGAACCACCATCCAATACTTCTTTGGCGGCCTCAGTCAGTACGTTAAACGCACCAAAAACATTGACCTCCATCAGTCTACGGAAGTTGTCGTGCGTAAACTGTCCCATGGGCACGTAGGGCTGATTAATCCCGGCATTGACCACGACCACCTGAGGACGTGTACCAAAATCTTTAATCGCGTGCGCAAAGGCGCCCTGTACTGCCGCTACGTCACAGACATCTGCGGCATACGCTTTAATCTGTCCCGCTTTCTCTAAGGCCTTGGCTTCGTCAGGCTTACTTACATAGGTAAATGCCACGCGAAAACCGTCTTGTGCCAAAGCCTGCACACAGGCAGCACCAATGCCACGCGAACCACCGAAAACCAAAGCTAAAGGCTGAGCCATTTAATGTCCCTTGTTATATTGCTGTTCGTTGTAATGCGATGAATCTAGATTATCAACGAATTCACAGTAACAACAAGAGTTTTTAGACATTTTTAGGGTTTTCAGAGTGAACTCTACAGCGTTCTTGACTCCAAACCCACTTTCGAATAAATGTCATTTACGTGCTTTTTAACATCCTCAGGCATGTCGTCATCAACAGGCTTGTGCGCCCAACCCACTTTGGCACGAGCATACTGCGCCATCACTTCATCCTGATCAGAAGTTCCACCGCTAATCCCATAGGCGCCAACCATTTCATTACCCTTAAAAATTGGAGCGCATCCGCCTGAAACAACGATTTTTCCACCTGTAAACACCGATGCATTCATCAGCATTTGTGGATTTCTCTCTTTAAACCATTGCTGAATAATCAAACCGTCCTGAAAGCGTGGACTCATGGAACGAAAGGCAGCAACCGTAAAGGCTTTACTTTTTGCTGTCTCAGGCGTGATGAATCCAGCATTATCCATACGCTCAAGCGCAAGCAGATTACCCTCAGGACTCACAATCGCAGTTGAAATTGGCACCCCCATTTCAAGTGCTTTTTCTTCAACAACCTTCATAAATTCGCGGCACTCAGCCAGAGTCAGTTTTGCCATTATTTTCTCGTAAATTCCTAATAAATTAATTTAAATATCTTTGAATAAAATGCAAGAATGATCTAACGATCTCGAATTGAATTACATCTGAACGTTTGCTTCCTTGATCACAGAAGTCCATTTTTTAGTTTCTGTTTGAATAAAGTCTGCGAACACTTTAGAGTCCCCATCAATTGGCACCACACCTTGTTTTGCAAGCTGATCTTTAACTTGAGTATTCGCAAGCGCGCGACTGACCCCGTTAGACAGAGCCGAAATAGCGTTGAGCGGAGTGCCTGCCGGTGCAACTAGCCCGAACCACACCGAACTTTCAAAATCTTTTAACCCCAACTCAGCGAGCGTTGGCAAATCAGGGGCAGAGGGAATCCGGTTTGGACTCGCCACACCTAGGCCATACAATTTTCCGGATTTGGTGTGAGGCAAGACTGTCGATGCAGGGGCAAACATAATATTGACCCTTCCAGCAAGTAAATCTGTCACAGCTTGGGAGCTCCCCTTGTATGGCACATGCAAAATATCAACTCCTGCTACTTTTGCAAATAACTCACCGGATAAATGTGGTGCCGTACCATTGCCTGAAGATGCATAGGAAATCGCTTTAGGTTTGGCCTTGGCAGCAGCGACTAAATCTTTTACAGATCTCAAATTAAGTTCTGCATTCGCTACCAACATGATTGGGACACTACCAATCATCGCAACAGGCGCAAAACTTTTTTCTATATTTGCGAACTCTGACTTACCAGAACTTACGTTGATGACGTTGGCAATCGTGAGAACAAAGAGTGTGTAGCCATCCGCAGGAGACCCCGCAACGGCTTTAGCAGCAATATCGCTGCTCGCACCTGGTCTATTTTCAACAATGAACGACTGCCCCATCTCCTGGCTCAATTGGTTCGCCAAGATACGAGTTGCCACGTCGGTTGCACTACCTGCTGGAAATCCTACGACTACGCGCACCTGTTTAGTGGGAAACTTATCTTGCGCCTGGGTGGCGACATGAGGGCTGGCCAAAAAAAATGACACACTCAGGACTTTTAATAGCAAGTTCAATTTTTTCATTTTTATTCACGCGTCCTTGAGGGCGCATGTCTCCTTCAAAAGCTGTTAACAGACCGGAAATCGACTACGTCTTCTGAACGCTTTGATATTAGGGTCCGAAGACTTACAATTCAAACAAATATTTCTAATTGATTAATTAATTTTTCTTATGAATATAACAATTAGACAATTGCAGGCTTTTTCCCTCACCGCAAAGTTTGAGAGCTTTACCAAAGCAGCTAAAGCAATGCATTTGACACAATCTGCCCTCAGTCAGCTTGTCCGTGAACTTGAGCAATCCATGGGGGTCAAACTGTTCGATCGAACAACGCGTCAACTAGCGCTGACACAAGTCGGGGTAGAGTTTCTCGCAAGCTCCAACAGAATATTGACCGATCTCGACCATGCGCGCACCAATGTAAACAAATGGCTCGCCCACAGGACCGGCAAGGTTGTGATTGCTGCCCCTCTCGTTTTATCGAGTACATACCTTGCAAAAGTCATTGCAGGCTTTAAAAGAAAATTTCCTGATATCGAACTCGTCCTAAAAGACTCTCTTCCCGATGAGGTGATCAATCAAATCCGCAATGGAACTGCAGACCTTGGAGTGGGCACGCTGAGGCGGACAGAGTCGGGTCTGCATACGCAAGAACTATTCGATGAGTCGATGGTCGCAATTTTCTCTTCTGCTCATGCACTGAGCCGTATTAAAAAATTGGACTGGAAACACCTAGAAGGAGAAAGCTTGCTATTACCGAAATTTGGTAGTGTATTTCGAGAACTTTCAGAGAAAGGATTTGCGACGGCAGGTATTTCACCTGAACCCTTTTTTGAAGCAAACTATGTGGGAACTCTCATAGGCCTCGCAGCAGAAGGTTTGGGTATCGCGATTGTTCCTAAATATGCCACATCTCTTGCGGACGCCAGCAAAACAGAGTGGCGTCAACTTAACAAACCAATAATTAAGAGAAGAGTCTGCTTGATGCGCAGAATCGACACAACTATGTCGCCTGCAGTTGAAGCATTCGCAAATTTTCTAATGAAATACAAATGATCTTGCACTGTCACTAACTCCAAGCAAACTCGATTAGATCCTTGTACTCTGATTGATCTGCTGTGCGAAGAGCCGCTAGATATTTCGCCCGCGTAGAGCCTATGGTTTCGAGTGACGCTGAGCCCCATGACAATCTAGGCCGCCCCAGTTGCATGCTCAAGTGATCTGCCATCATTCGCGCATGCCGACCGTTTCCATTTGGAAAAGGATGGATCCAGACTAATTGATGATGAAACCTAACAACGGTTTCATCCGTTTCGTAGACGTTGTGATCAATCCAGTAACGTGTATTTTCGAGTAAGACACGGAGCTTGACTGAAATTTGAATCCAATCCACACCAATGTTTTTATTACTCTGACGAAATGTTCCCGCCCATTGCCATGTCCGATCGAACATCTTTCGATGAAGATCGCGAACGAACCCCTCTTGTAGCAAGTCTCTCTTTTTTTGACGTGAAGCCCACTCCTCGCCCTGACTGATATTTGTTTTCTCCCAATCGTTCAAATCTGCCTGTAATGAAATATGCGAAGGTATTAAACCTGCGGCCTCATCAGGGTCAAGAGGGGTTGCGCCATTTGGATAAAGAAACTGCATACTTAACTTTTTCACCATAATTCACGACGAGAACCCTCAATCAAATCCTTGACTGACGACTCGAACTGCAACTTGTTTACTGAATCCTGAACCGCCTGATCCTCGAGAGCCATTGTGTGCAGAATTGGACACATTCGCTCCGCCACCACATCTTCCGCTCGCGCCTGGAGTTGCTGCGCCAAACTTGTTCTGGGTATGAGCGCATAGTGAAGTTCGCAATCCAACGCTTCTGCCAGCTTGCGCAAACTTGCCAGGCTGATAGCATCATTCGCCTCTGCTAACTCCAGCTTCCGAACACCCGCATGAGACATGCCAAGACGACGGGCCAAAGCTGAGGCGGACATTCCAAGCGTTTCACGGATGCTTTTCACCCACCCTGTCCTTGGGCGCGGACTATTGCGCACATAAGCCCATCGAGCAAGAAGTTCATCCATTTGATGAAGCTGCAAATCTCTAAATTGATTTTTCATGATACTCAAAGGTTTCAATTGTATTGAATAAATATAACCTATAAGTTATATTAAATC
>JBILJA010000008.1:0-33990 GCA_044368775.1 Burkholderiaceae bacterium | reverse complement strand
CTAATCGTACACATTCGTGATAGACACTCGGGCGCCTTGAACAGGCGCCCGAAATTTTTAAATTGTTTTGATTGATGGCCGGAGCTTTCATGACGACCCAAAGTGCTCCTCTGCACAATGTGCTGAGTTCAAAATTTTTAAAGCCTTTAGAGTTTATTAGCGCTTTATTGCTTGTTGTCATCATTGTCATGCTTCTGGTTGGCGTCGTCGCGCGTTACGTCTTTGCGATTCCCATCATTTGGATCGATGAGGTCGTTTCTCTCTCGTTTCTGTGGTTTGCCATGATAGGGACTGCGATCGCAATGTATCGCAATGAGCATCTCCGTCTCAGTTTATTTTTGGAGATGATGCCCGTAAAAATTCAAGGCTTCGTCCATGCCACTGCGTTGGTGTCCATTGCGGCTTTTTTGATTGCGATGATTCACCCCTCCATCATCTACGCACAAGAAGAGTGGTTCGTTAAATCGCCTGCCCTGAACATTCCAAATACGTATCGCGTCTCCGCCCTCGCGTTCGGATTTGTAGCGATGCTGTGCATTCTCTCAGTTTATGCACTCAAGACTGTGACGAAGCGTCACTTATTGGCAGCGATCGTCACTGTCAGCGCGGTCGCGGCGGCTTGCTGGCTAGGCTCTTCGTTTTTGTTTGAACTCGGCATCTTTAATATTTTTATTTTCTTAATTGTCTTAGTGGCACTGTGCCTCATCGCAGGCGTGCCCATTGCCTTTTGTTTTGGCCTCGGCGCATTGTGTTATCTGGCCTTTGCGACAAACGTACCCCTGATGGTGGTGATCGGCAGGATGGATGAGGGCATGTCGAGCCTGATTCTCGTCTCGGTGCCGATTTTTGTGTTGCTGGGCTGTGTGTTGGACGCGACAGGAATGGGCAAAGCCATTGTCGGCTTTCTCGCGTCTCTTTTGGGTCATATCAAAGCCGGCATGTCTTACGTTTTACTGGGCTCGCTTTTTATTGTTTCAGGAATTTCCGGCTCGAAAGTTTCGGATATGGCGACAATTGCGCCTGCCCTTTTTCCTGAAATGAAGCGTCGGGGACACAAACCAAAGGAAATGATTGCGCTCTTGGCGACCGGCGCGGCCATGGCGGACACCGTTCCGCCTAGTATCGTTCTAATCGTACTGGGTTCGGTCGCGGGCGTTTCGATCGCAGGTTTATTTCAAAGTGGCGTGGTCATTGCCATGGTCTTACTCCTCGCGCTTGCCGTTCTAGCACGCTGGAAGGCGCGTGATGAAATCATGGATCAAGTCAAGCGTTCGAGTATGCCCGTGATTGGACGCGCATTAATGATCGCTGCACCCGCGCTCGTATTGCCCTTTTTGATACGAAGTGCTGTCGGTGGAGGCGTTGCAACCGCGACCGAAGTCTCGACCATTGCGGTGCTTTACGCCATGGTGATTGGCCAAGTGCTGTATGGCGGACTGGGATGGAAAAAAATCTACGAGATGCTAGTAGAAACCGCTGCACTGAGTGGCGCAATTTTATTGATTCTAGGCACGGCCTCTGCGATGGCCTGGGCGATTACGCAAAGTGGTGCTGTTCAAAGTCTTTCACAGTTTCTAACCACTCTGCCAGGCGGTGTGGTTACATTCATGATTGTCACGATCCTGATCTTTTTGATCTTGGGTTGTTTGCTTGAAGGACTACCTGCAATTTTAATTTTGGCACCTATCATGTTTCCGATCGCCAGAAAACTCGGAATACACGATATCCACTATTCAATGGTCGTCGTCACAGCGATGAATATCGGTTTAATGATGCCTCCGATTGGGATCGGGTTTTTTGTCGCCTGTCGCATTGGAAATACTTCGCCCGACGAAGTGATGGGCGCCATCTGGCCTTATATTATGGCTTTGATTGCAGGTCTTGTACTCATCGCCGCAATACCTTGGTTTTCAACAGTCGCGCTTTAATGATGTATCTTGCGTGATTAAAAAGGCTGCCAAATTTGGCAGCCTTTTTAATACTCACTATTTACCGTAATTACTTTTTACGGACAGGTGGCAGGTCTGTGCAATGCCCTTCGGCCGCCTCTGCCGCAAGACCGATCGACTCGCCAAGCGTGGGATGTGGATGAATCGTTTTACCAATATCCACAGCATCAGCGCCCATTTCGATCGCCAATGCAACCTCACCGATCAAATCACCTGCGTGAGTCCCAACAATCCCACCGCCCAAAATCTTGTGGGTCGTGGCATCAAATAATAATTTAGTAAAGCCCTCGTCACGGCCATTCGCAATTGCACGCCCAGAAGCGGCCCAAGGAAACACGCCCTTGGTGATGGCAATGCCTTCTTGTTTGGCTTGATCCTCGGTCAATCCTACCCAGGCAATCTCAGGATCGGTATAGGCCACAGAAGGAATAACACGTGCATCAAAATAACTCTTTTGACCCGCTGCGACCTCAGCGGCAACATGACCCTCATGTACCGCTTTGTGCGCAAGCATTGGTTGCCCAACAATATCGCCAATCGCGAAAATATTGGGCACATTGGTCCGCATCTGTCGATCAACCTCGATGAAACCTCGATCGGTGACCTCGACACCCGCGCGGTCGGCGGCGATTTTTTTACCATTAGGCGTCCGACCAACAGCTTGCAACACCAGGTCATAGCGCTGCGGCTCTTTAGGAGCGCCCTCGCCTTCAAACGTCACATAAATACCGTCTTTTTTAGCGACGGCACCGACGGTTTTCGTCTTGAGCATCAAGTTGTCAAAACGATGGCCGTTCATTTTTTGCCAGACTTTGACGAGATCGCGGTCCGCGCCCTGCATCAAACCGTCCTGCATCTCAACGACATCCAAGCGTGAGCCGAGTGCGGAATAAACCGTCCCCATCTCGAGTCCGATAATGCCGCCGCCCACGATCAACATTTTCTTAGGGATACTGCGCAACAGTAAGGCACCTGTCGAATCCACCACACGCTCATCTTCAGGCATAAAAGGCAGTTTGACGGACTGACTCCCTGCTGCGATGATCGCCTGTCCGAATGCGAGGGTTTGCACACCTTTATCTGTCTTTACACTTAAATGATTCGCATCGACAAATTCACCCAAACCTTGAATCACAGTGACTTTGCGGGCTTTTGCCATGCCGGCTAAACCACCCGTCAATTTGCCAATCACGCCGTCTTTAAAGGCACGCAATTTATCCAAATCAATCTTGGGTTTTGCAAAAGAAATACCATGCGCCTCAAGCGCTTGAGCTTCTTCTAATACTGCTGCGGTATGAAGCAAGGCCTTGGAAGGAATGCAACCAACGTTCAAACACACGCCGCCAAGCGTTGCGTAACGCTCAACGAGCACAACGCTTAGGCCCAGGTCGGCAGCGCGGAACGCGGCTGAGTAACCACCAGGACCCGCGCCAAGCACCAACAAGTCATACCGACCGTCTACTTTGCCAGCAAAGCTAGCTATAGCAGGCAAAGCAGCCACAGCAGGGGCAGCAATTGGTGTCGCTGGTTTAACATTCGCCGCATCGGGTTTAGAAATCGGAGCAGATGGAGTGCTTGCTAAGGGGGTCGCGGCAG
Organism: Burkholderiaceae bacterium; assembly: GCA_044368775.1. Classification (GTDB taxonomy): domain Bacteria; phylum Pseudomonadota; class Gammaproteobacteria; order Burkholderiales; family Burkholderiaceae_B; genus Zwartia. The sequence continues at coordinate 30,445 of JBILJA010000008.1, read as the reverse complement.
GTGCGGCTGCTGCCGTAGAGCCCGCCGCCATTTTCATAATGACTGAGCCTTGCTTGACCTTGTCTCCGACCTTCACAGAAATACTTTGGATCACACCCGCTTGCGCACTAGGGATCTCCATTGAAGCCTTATCAGACTCGACAGTAATCAAACCTTGATCCGCCTTGACTGAGTCTCCGACTTTGACTAGAAGCTCAATGACTTCAACGGTATCGAAATCACCAATATCGGGAACGACCACATCGATTGGATTGCTCATAGCAACTCCTTAAAGCGCGATACGGCGGAAGTCCGCCAGGAGGCTGCCAAGGTAGGCATTGAAACGGGCTGCTGCCGCGCCGTCGATCACACGATGATCATAGGAAAGCGAGAGCGGCAAGGTCAGCTGCGGCACAAAGGTCTTTCCGTCCCAGACGGGCTTCATATATGAGCGGGATACGCCCAAAATAGCGAGTTCAGGAGCATTGATAATGGGGGTGAAATGGGTACCGCCGATACCACCGAGTGAGGAAATCGAAAAGCATCCACCTTGCATTTCAGCGGGAGAAAGTTTTCCATCACGGGCTTTTTTAGCAAGTTCGCTGCTCTCATTGGCGAGCTCGATGATGCCTTTTTTGTCAGCATCGCGAATCACGGGGACGACAAGTCCGTTGGGGGTGTCCGCCGCGAAACCAATATGAAAATATTGTTTCATGATCAATTGATCGCCATCAAGCGAGGCATTGAATTCGGGGAATTTTTTAAGGGCTGCCACGCACGCCTTGATCAAAAATGCGAGCATCGTCACCTTGACACCAGACTTTTCATTCTCTTTGTTGAGCGTGACGCGCAAGGCTTCAAGTTCAGTGATGTTGGCTTCATCGTTGTTGGTGACATGCGGAATCATGACCCAATTGCGATGCAAATTAGCGCCGGAAATTTTCTTGATCCGCGACAGTGGCTTAGGTGTGATCTCGCCAAATTTTGTGAAGTCAATTTTGGGCCAGGGCAAAAGATCAAGCCCCGCCATGGAGGCGCCACCAGACGCGCTCGAAGCCGCACCCGAGCCACCCGCTGCACCGACCAAGGCCTGTTTCACGAAATTCTGAATATCTTCTTGGAGGATACGTTGCTTGTTTCCCGTGCCCGTCACAAGATTAAGGTCAACACCCAACTCACGGGCAAATTTGCGCACTGACGGTGAGGCATGCGCCATACCACCCGTTGATACGGGCATCTCCAGCTTACCTGCCGTAGGTGCGGTGGATTGAGCGGTGGATTGTGCGGGGGCCGCAACAGATGCGCTCACGACAGGCGCAGGCGCGGGGACTGGCGCTGCAGTGACCGCGGGTGCTGGAACTGGAGGCTCAGCAGCAGGGGAAGATGTCGTTGCCGCGGCGGCTTCAACATGCATCATCACGCTGCCTTGTTTAACCTTGTCGCCTACCTTGACCTCAATCGACTTGACCACACCACCAATCGAGGTGGGAATCTCCATCGAAGCCTTGTCGGACTCGACGGTAATCAAGCTTTGTTCTGCTTTAACGGTATCGCCGACTTTGATCAGGATCTCGATCACCTCGACGGTGTCGAAATCCCCAATGTCCGGAACTTGAATAGCTGTAACGTTGCTCATGTCAGGTCTCTTTATCAGGCGTATTGAGGATTGGCTTTGTTTGGATTGATACCGTATTTCTTGATGGCGGCAGCCACTTGACTCACGGGAACCTTGCCATCGTCGGCCAACGCGCGCAGCGTTGCTAAGACAACGAAGTGACGATCGACTTCGAAATGCTCGCGCAACTTGGAACGGAAATCCGAACGACCAAAACCGTCTGTTCCCAATACTTTATAGTCGCGACCGCGTGGCATGAAGGGGCGTACCTGATCTGCAAACAATTTCATGTAGTCCGTTGAGGCAATGATCGGGCCTTCGGTCTTTTCGAGCAGGCTTGATACAAAAGGTGTTTGAGGCTTGCCGGTTGGGTGCAACATGTTGTGACGCTCACAATCCAATCCATCGCGTCGCAACTCAGTAAAGCTCGTGACGCTCCAGATGTCGGCCGAGACGCCCCAATCCTTTTCTAATAGTTCAGCGGCAGCCATCACCTCGCGCAAAATCGTACCTGAACCAAGCAACTGGGCACGCAGTTTATTTTTACCGCCTTTTTTGAGGCGATACATACCCTTGATGATGCCTTCTTCGTCGCCCTTGTTCAAACCGGGCTGAGCATAGTTTTCGTTCATCACCGTGAGGTAAAAGAACACGTTTTCCTGGTCTTCGACCATGCGCTTTAAACCATGCTGAATGATGACCGCCAACTCGAATCGTCGAGGAGAAAATATGGCTATGCCCGTCTTCGTGCTGGAGTCCTTCACCGTTGAGCGTTGTACGGCCTGCAGTACCACCCAGCAAGAAACCTCTGGCTTGCATATCACCTGCAGCCCACGCCAGATCACCAATGCGCTGGAAACCAAACATCGAATAGTAGATATAAAACGGGATCATGATGCGGTTGTTCGTCGAATACGACGTCGCAGCGGCGATCCAAGAACTAAAAGCACCCGCTTCGTTAATCCCCTCTTGCAGGAGCTGTCCATCGGCGGCTTCGCGGTAGTACATCACCTGGTCTTTATCGACCGGGGTGTACTTTTGACCCTCAGGGGCGTAAATACCAATTTGACGAAACAAACCTTCCATACCAAACGTGCGAGACTCATCTGCCAAAATTGGCACAACACGTGGGCCGAGATCCTTGTCACGCAGGACTTGATTGAGAATACGGACAAACGCTTGCGTCGTAGAGATTTCACGACCTTCGGCAGTCGGATCGAGAACGGGACGCAGCACTTCAAGCGCAGGCGCTTTGAGTTGCTCATCTGCACGTGTTCGACGCTTGGGCAAGTAACCGCCTAAGGCTTTGCGACGTTCGTGTAAATACAACATTTCGGGAGAGTCTTCGGCAGGCTTGAAGTAAGGCACTTCTTCAATCTTGCTATCAGGAATGGGGATGTTGTAACGATCACGGAACTCACGGATGGTGTCCGTATCGAGTTTCTTTTGCTGGTGTGAAGGATTTTTTGCCTGTACACCGTGGCCAACGCCATAACCCTTGATCGTTTTAGCCAAGATCACTGTCGGCTGACCAGTATGTTTGGTCGCGGCGGAAAACGCTGCGTAGACCTTATGGGGATCATGACCGCCACGATTTAAGCGCCAAACATCCTCGTCGCTCATGCGCGACACCATTTCTAATAGCTTAGGATGCTTGCCAAAGAAATGCTCGCGCACGAACTTACCGTCGTTGGCTTTATAGGCCTGGTATTCGCCGTCGACAGTGTCTTCCATGATCTTGCGAAGGATGCCTTCTTTGTCGCTTGCTAACAAAGGATCCCAGTAGCCACCCCAGATCATTTTGATCACATTCCAACCACTGCCCCGAAAATCGCCCTCTAGCTCTTGAATGATTTTTCCATTGCCACGCACAGGACCATCTAGTCGCTGCAAATTGCAATTGATCACAAAAATAAGGTTATCGAGCTTTTCACGCGAGGCCAAGCTGATGGCACCCAGTGACTCAGGCTCATCCATCTCGCCATCACCGCAAAAAACCCAGACCTTGCGCTGACTCGTGTCTGCGATGCCGCGGGCATGGAGATACTTTAGGAAGCGTGCCTGGTAGATAGCCATCAAAGGGCCCAGACCCATAGAGACCGTTGGAAACTGCCAGAACTCGGGCATCAACTTAGGGTGGGGATAGGATGACAAACCTTTGCCATCAACTTCTTGACGAAAATGATCCAGTTGCTCTTCGGTCAAACGACCCTCAAGATAAGCACGTCCATAGACGCCCGGTGAAGAGTGTCCTTGGAAATACACCAAGTCTCCGCCTCGCTCAGGGGTATCCGCATGCCAAAAATGATTTTGACCGCAACCGATCATTGTGGCCAGAGAGGCGAAGGAGGCGATGTGACCACCTAGGTCTCCGCCATCAGGAGGGTTGTGCTTGTTGGCCTTGACAACCATCGCCATGGCATTCCAACGGATGATGCTGCGAATACGTGCTTCGAGCTCAAGGTTGCCAGGCTGTGTGGGCTCTAAACCAACGGGAATCGTGTTGAGATAAGCAGTATTAGGAGAAAAAGGAATATGCGCACCTGAGCGGCGGGCCAAATCTGTCAGGCGCTCTAGAAGAAAATGCGCACGCTCCGGACCTTCGCGGTCCAACACGGCTGCCAAAGCATCTAGCCATTCATGCGTTTCCAGCGAATCAACATCGTTCGCGGCGTTGAAACCGGCAGCTTGTGGTGCCATGTGAATCTCCTGATTCGTAGGTTCTTTTAAATGAGAGCCTAACTGTTTTTTGGGTATTTACCGCATTCTATGTATAACTTTTGGACGCAGCAACAAAAATTTCACAAGGCGGTAAGTATTTTCGCATTATGAAATGAATTAGGGCAATCCCTTGTAATAACCTGACTAAAATGCGCTAACCACCTTTTTGCGTGAAATATGTCCGCCCCCCCAAAGTCTGTCATTGCTACGCCCTTCTTAGATCAGGCTCGCCTTCGCCGGCGTCGCTGGTATTGGCTCACGCCAATGCTGATCCTGATTCTCTATGCGTGCGTGATGGGCGCTTTCTTTTGGCTACAGCGAATCCAGGATGGCAGCGTGATGTTTATCACGATCGATCAAGAGATGCGGCAACACCGCCTGATCTGGGTCGTCATTGCATTATCCGTCGTGATTGTGATTGCGCTCCTGATTTTATGGCGCTACACCCGATACCGATCTGAGGCAGAAGCTGCTTTGATTGCAGAAACGGGTTTCAGGCGCGCCATGGAAAACTCCATGTCAACAGGGATGCGCGTGTTAGATCTCGAGGGACGTATTGCGTATGTCAATCCTGCATTTTGTCGCATGATTGGTTGGAATGAAGCGGATCTGATTGGCAGGCTTCCGCCCTTTCCCTACTGGGTCCCCGGCATGCACGATACGCACCAGCAAACGTTAGAAAGCGTGTTGGCTGGCAAAGCACCGAGCAGTGGCTTAGAACTCGAAGCGCAACGTCGGGACGGTTCGCGTTTCAACGCACGAATGTATGTCTCTCCATTGCTTGACCCACAAGATAACCAAATCGGCTGGATGACTTCCATGACCGACATTACAGAGCCAAAGCGAATCAGAGAGTCTCTGACTGCTGCCCACGAACGATTTATGACGGTTCTGGAAGGTCTAGACGATGCCATCTCGGTCACCGCGGATACCAATGACGGCCTTGAGCTCTTGTTTGCGAATCGTACATACCGACGTCTCTTCGGTGCACAGACAAATGGTCATGATGAATTGTTAGCGGGTCGCCGTGGGCGTTATACCGACGAGTCTGTTGAAATTTTTTCAGCTTCAGTACAGAGATGGTTTGAAGTGCAGCACCGCATGTTGGCCTGGACAGACGGACGACGCGTCAGACTGCAGGTCGCCCGCGATATTACGGAGCGTCGTCAGCACGAAGAAACCTCGCGTATTCAACAAGAAAAGATTCAAATTACCAGCCGCCTCACCACCATGGGTGAAATGGCTTCTTCGTTAGCCCACGAACTGAACCAACCTCTGACCGCGATCGCCAACTACAGTATGGGCGCAGTCGCCATGGTCAAATCTGGTCATGCGAACATGGAAACCCTGCTGCCTGCTTTGGAAAAAGCAGCCGCACAAGCACAGCGCGCGGGTAAAATCATTAGCCGTATCCGTGATTTTGTGAAACGCAGCGAACCACGCCGTCAGGCGATCCAGATTCAAACGGTGGTGGATAACGCTATCAGTCTTGCTGAAATTCATTCCCGCAAGCGCCAAGTAGCGATCAGTCAAAATGTGCCAGAAAATTTACCTGACGCATTTGCTGATCCGATTCTGATTGAACAAGTTTTATTGAACTTGCTTAAAAATGGCTTGGAATCAATGGAGCATAGCGCGGTCGAAACGTTGGTGGTCGCTGTCACGCTGCATGACAATCAAATCGAAGTCGCCGTTACGGATCGTGGCCACGGCCTTTCGGATCCAGAACGCCTGTTCGAGCCCTTCTTTAGCACTAAAACCGAGGGGCTTGGCATGGGTTTGAATATCTGCCGCACTATTATCGAGTCTCATCATGGTCGCCTTTGGGCGGTCAGCAATCCAGAAGGCGGAACAACCTTTCGCTTTACACTGCCTTGTGTTTCAAGCCTTGAAGCGCAAAAGCACCTTCAGTCCGAGGAGTTACTCACATGAATGCACCCCAAACCGCGAGCACCGTTTACATCGTTGATGATGACGAAGCCGTCAGAGACTCCTTGCGTTGGCTTCTCGAAGCCAACAACTATCGGGTTCGGGCGTTTCCGAGCGGCGAAAGCTTTTTGGCTGAGTATGACGAGAAACGTCCAGGTGTCCTGATTGTGGATGTACGTATGCCTGGCATGAGTGGTTTAGAGCTACAAGAGCAACTGATCGCTCGTAAATCAACCATGCCAATCGTCTTTATTACCGGCCATGGCGATGTGCCAATGGCCGTGTCCACCATTAAAAAAGGTGCGATCGACTTTCTTGAAAAGCCCTTTGACGAAACCGATCTACGTGAAATCGTTGGTCGGATGTTCGAACAAGCCAATGAAAGGCTCTCGCAAGCACAAGCCCAGCGCGAGCACGAGGCCATGCTGGCACGCCTAACCGCGCGTGAACAACAAGTGCTCGAACGCATCGTTGCAGGACGACTCAATAAACAGATCGCCGACGATTTAGGCATCAGCATCAAAACAGTCGAAGCGCATCGTGCCAACATTATGGAAAAACTACAAGTGACCACGGTCGCAGACCTAATGAAAGTCGCACTCAGTAAACCCGAGATCTCCGCATGACGGCACGTGTTATTGATGGCGTCAAGCTCGCGGCCACGATACGCGAAGAAGTTGCTCATCGCGCGGCCACTTTGACGGCAGCAGGAACAAAGCCTGGCCTCGCTGTGATTTTGGTCGGTTCCGACCCCGCCTCGAAAGTTTATGTAAAAAACAAAGTAGCCGCCTGTGAAAAGGCAGGTTTGCACTCAGTCCTCGAACAATATAGTTCCGAGATGACGCAGGAGGAACTACTCGAGCGTGTTCGCATGCTGAACGCAGACCCTTCTATTCACGGTATCTTGGTGCAATTGCCTTTGCCCGCGCACATCGACGCGCACCTCGTCATCGAAACTATCTCCGCAAACAAAGACGTCGATGGTTTTCATATCAGCAATGCCGGCTTGCTCATGATAGGCAAGCCGCTCTTTAGACCCTGCACACCTTACGGTGTCATGAAAATGCTCGAGTCCGAACAGGTTTCTTTGAGAGGCGCCGTCGCTGTCGTGATTGGCGCAAGCAATATCGTAGGAAAGCCGATGGCCATGCTACTGCAAAGCGCAGGCGCCACGGTGACGATTTGCAACTCCAAAACAAAAGACCTGGGTTGGCACACACGACACGCGGATATTCTTGTTGTCGCCACGGGCAAGCCTAAAATGATCGATGCGAGCATGGTCAAAGCTGGGGCGATTGTGATTGATGTCGGCATTAACCGCGAGGCAGATGGAAAACTCTGTGGTGATGTTGATTTTGAAAGTGTGAAAACTGTCGCCGGAGCTATCACGCCCGTGCCTGGCGGTGTCGGACCCATGACGATTGCGATGTTATTGGTCAATACGGTCGAGGCCGCTGAACGCGCTCAACAAAGGTAGGCTAGAAACATGAATCCTCTTATCGTCCCGATGGATACATTGGTCGATTACGCATCGATCACTCCAAATCACGTCAGTGAAGCCATCGAGCAGCTCCTTGCGAAAGCTCGCACCGCGATCGATGTTGCCGCCGACCCCTCTCTCTCTCCGTCTTGGGACGCCATCGTGACGCCGCTTGATGATGCCTCGGAGCCATTGTGGCGCGCGTGGTCGATCGCCGGTCACTTGAATGCTGTGGTCAACACACCAGAGTTACGCGATGTCTACAACAAGATGCTCGGACCGATCAGTGAGTTTTCAACATGGGTCGGCTTGCATGAAGGTCTCTACAAGCAATATCAGCGCTTGCGTGACGCCGAGGCATTTCCAACATGGTCTGCAGCCCGCCGTCGGGTCATTGACCTCGCATTAAGGGACTTCAAACTCAGCGGCGTTGAATTGCAAGGTGAGGCGCGGGCTCTTTATGCCACAAACTCAGACCGTCAATCTCAAGTTTCCCAAAAGTTTTCTGAAAACGTCCTTGATGCGACCGATCGCTGGTCACTCGTCATCGAAGATATCAAACGACTAGATGGCATCCCTGAAGATACACTGGCTTCGCTCAAGGACCCTTTGGCCGATCGCTGGACGCTCAATCTCAAAATGCCTTGTTATTTGCCGGTGATTCAATACGCGCATGATCGCGAATTGCGTCGCACGCTCTACCATGCCTATGCAACGCGCGCCTCAGATCAGGGCGATACGAGCCTGGACAACTCTCCGTTAATCGAAGAAGCACTGACATTGCGTGCCGAAGAATCCCAGCTCCTGGGTTTTCAGCATTTTGCTGACCTGCGTCTGCAAACACGCATGGCCGATAGCGCCGAAGAAGTCATGGACTTTTTGCGTCAGCTCGCCAAACGCGCAAAACCCTTTGCCGAACGGGACCTCACCGAGCTCAAAGCATTTGCCAAAAGTGAACTGGGTTTGACCGAATTACATCCATGGGATGTCCCCTATGCTTCTGAACGACTGCGTGAAGCACGCTATGCGTACTCAGAAGATGAAGTTAAACAGTACTTTACCGAACCTCGCGTATTGAGTGGGCTATTTGAAGTCGTCGAAACCTTGTTCGGCGTCAAACTAACGCCCTGCAAACTGAACGGCTGGCATGAGGATGTTCGGGCGGCAACAGTTCTAAATCCTTCAGGTGAAATCCTGGGATACCTGATTTTGGATTTATACGCGCGCTCTGGAAAACAAGGTGGCGCTTGGGTCGATAGCGAACGTAATCGTCGTAAACGCCTGGCAACGGTTCAAACGCCCGTGATTTATTTGACATGCAATTTTGCCCGCCCACAAGGTGATCGCCCTGCTTTGCTGACGCATGATGACGTCATCACACTTTTTCATGAGAGTGGTCATGCCCTGCACGCCTTACTCTCTGAGGTGGACGAACCCGGCGTTTCTGCTTTTGCGGCCGTTGAGTGGGACGCGATCGAGCTTCCTTCGCAGTTTATGGAAAACTTTTGCTGGGAATGGCAGGTCCTGCAGCGCTTGACCGCACACATCGAGACGAATGAGCCGCTGCCTAAAGACCTTTACGATCGGATGAAAGCAGCACGTAATTTCCAAAGTGGCATGCAAACCGTACGTCAAATCGAGTTTTCTCTTTTTGACATTCAGTTGCATAACCGTATTCAAGGTCTATCGATTGCCGAGGTTCTCACACAGCTCGATCAAGTCCGAGAGGAAGTCGCGGTGATACGTCCTCCTAGCTGGCATCGGTTCCCGCATAGTTTTTCACACCTTTTCGCGGGTGGTTACGGTGCGGGCTATTACAGTTACAAATGGGCTGAAGTCTTGTCTGCCGATGCCTTCGAAGCCTTTGAAGAGGCGGCTGCGCGCAGCGCAGTCTCTGCCCATCAAGCCTCTAGAAGTCTTGGCACACTCGATCCAGTGACAGGAATGAAGTTTCGTCGTGAAGTACTGGCGGTGGGTGGCACACGCCCTGCGGCCGAGTCATTCAGCGCCTTTCGCGGTCGCCCCCCAAAAATGGATGCACTACTACGTCATAGCGGCATGCTCGACGAGTCCATGCAATGATGAAGCGCGTCCTATTGGGCCTGATGGCGTTGAGCATCATATTGTTAGCTGGGTGTTCAGATCCCAATCAAAAATGGTCTCTCTATGATGTGTCCGGACATTTACCGGACTTGAGATTTTCTCTCGTTGGTGAGGGCAATAAAACTATCACTCAACATGACCTCAAAGACAAAACTGTCCTGATGTTTTTTGGCTACGCCAGCTGTCCTGACATCTGTCCGACAACTATGGCGCAACTCACCGAAGTCTTGGAAAAATTAGGTGACGACGCAAAAGATGTGCGTATTATCTTTGTGAGCGTCGATCCGCACCGGGATAAACCAGATGTACTACAAGCCTACGTAAATGCCTTTAACAAGAATGCGATAGGTTTAACGGGTAATGAAAAACAGGTTGCCGATCTTGCACGCCGCTATCGTATTGCCTATCAAATTGAAAAGCCCAAGCCGGGTGACGATGCCAAAATCTACGATGTGACGCATAGCCGTGGCGTCTTTATTTTTGATAAGACGGGGCGCGCACGGCTGCTAGCGCCCGATACAGAGAAGGTTGATGTGGTCACTCAGGACCTGCGTCAACTGCTCGAACTCACCCGAGCTAAAAAGTCTTAAACGCTGTCTAAGCGCTTGGTCTCATTTAGCGCTTGGTCTCATTCTTTTTTGATGGGCGTATAACCGGCCTGTTTGATCGCGTGCTCAACTTGCTGAGCATCATGCGCACCTGAAATGGTGACGGTATGCGTCGGCACATCGCATAAAACACTCGCCTCGGGCGCAACACTGTGTACACTGACTGTAATAGTCTTTACGCAGTGATTGCATGTCATATCAATAACTTGGAATGATGTCATGAATATGATCCTTAATATTTAATGGCATCTGAATCGTTTGATGAATCCAACATGGTAGAGCAAATAACCCCTCCTGTGACAGAACGCCGCATTGAGTTGGCGATCAAGGGGATGACCTGCGCGTCCTGTGTGCTCCGGGTAGAAAAGGCGCTTGAAAAAGTCCCTGGCGTCGCTCAGGCGCAGGTGAATCTAGCCACACATCGGGCCTCCGTCAGTGTTGATGCATCCGTCCAAGCGCCGCAGTCGCTGCTCAATGACTTGCTTAATGCCTCAGATAAAGCGGGATACGAGGCCTCCTTGATTGACGGTGCTCAAGCCACAGAGGATGGACTTGCGGCTGAGCAAGAACAAGAAGCCCAAGCGCTTAACCGGTCCTTTACGCTTGCACTCGTGTTGACGCTGCCTGTTTTTATCCTAGAGATGGGCTCGCATCTTTTTCCTGCCATCCACCACTTGATTCAGGACACTATCGGCCTGCAACGCAGCTGGTGGCTGCAAGCCCTAATCACCACACTCATTCTGGTGGGGCCAGGACGCAGCTTTTTTACCAAAGGCTTTCCAGCGCTTTGGCGGCTCGGCCCTGACATGAACTCTTTGGTCGCACTGGGCGCCTCAAGTGCCTGGCTGTACTCCATGGTGACGGCCTTTAAGCCGGGATGGTTACCCGAAGGTGCCCGACACGTCTATTTTGAAGCGGCGGCGGTGATCGTCACACTCATTTTATTGGGGCGACTGCTCGAAACACGTGCGCGGGGACGAACAGGGACAGCGATTAAACATCTCGTGGGGTTGCAACCCAGGCAGGCTCGCGTCATGGTCGAGGGTGTGGCCACCGATATCAACATCGACTTAGTCAAACCTGGCGACCTGATCTTGGTGCGTCCTGGAGAAAAAGTGGCGACGGATGGGGTCGTGACTGAAGGACAAGCTTATGTTGACGAATCTATGATTACGGGTGAGCCTATACCAGTCGCCAAGCACCTGGGTGAGCGCGTCACGGCGGGAACACTCAACACGACGACAAGTTTTACCTACCGTACCACCCACACCGGAGCGCAAACGGTTCTAGCCCGTATTATTCGCATGGTTGAAACCGCGCAAGGCGCGAAACTCCCGATTCAAGCTGTCGTGGATCGGGTCACGGCGCGATTTGTACCGGTCATCATGCTGTGCGCACTGCTGACTTTTTTAACCTGGCTGGCGCTTGGACCTGAACCCAGCCTGAGCTATGCGCTTGTTAATGCTGTTGCCGTGCTGATCATTGCCTGCCCTTGCGCAATGGGACTGGCCACACCAACCTCGATTATGGTGGGAACGGGTCGGGCCGCGGAGTTGGGCGTTTTGTTTCGACAAGGTGAGGCACTACAACGACTACGCGATGTCACGGTGATCGCTTTCGACAAGACAGGTACGCTGACCCAAGGACGGCCTACGTTGACCGACCTGGTCGTTTTAGATCCCCACTATGACCGCGCGATGGTGCTTGCCTGGACCGCCGCCATGCAACTGCACTCTGAACACCCTATCGCTCAAGCGATTGTCGCGGCTGCAAACACAGAAAGACTGGCGTTGCCTGCCGCGCGTGATTTCAAGGCCACCACAGGTGCAGGGGTTGCGTCCACGGTTGGCAACAAATCTCTGTTGTCAGGTGCGCAACACTTTATGCGGATGCATGGAATTAGCACTGAGACACACAGCGCGCTGACCGAGCAATGGGCTGCACAAGGCAAAACGCCTATTTATCTTGCCGTCGATGGTCAACTGGCCGCAATGATGGCGGTTTCTGACCCGATCAAACCAAGCGCGGCATTGGCGATCGGCGCACTCAAAAAACTCGGCCTTAAGACCGTCATGATCACAGGAGATCATCCTCTCACAGCACAAGCAGTCGCGGCACAACTCGGCATCGACGAAGTGCATGCGCAAGTTTTACCCGAGGGAAAGGTCGCTCTATTACTGAAATTACGCGCCCAACATCAAACGATTGCTTTCGTGGGGGACGGGATCAATGACGCCCCTGCTCTCGCGACGGCCGATGTGGGTATCGCCATCGGCACAGGAACCGACGTCGCAATTGAGGCTGCGTCCGTTGTACTCATGTCCGACAATCTGATGGGGGTCGCCACCGCCGTCAAGCTTTCACGCCATACCTTGAAAAATATTCACCAGAATCTTTTCTGGGCGTTTGCCTATAACGTCGCTCTCGTTCCGGTTGCGGCGGGGGTGCTTTATCCGAGTTTTGGCGTGCTGTTGTCACCGGTTTTTGCTGCAGGCGCGATGGCCTGTTCCAGCGTTTTTGTGGTGGTCAATGCCCTGAGACTCAAGCGCATCCAACCGGCAAGTTAGGGTTGCCAAGTCGTTGTTAGCGTCGCCGGATCAGGACGCTGGGCAGGGGGCAGTTTGACGCTCGGTGTGCCGACTGCAAGAAAACCGACAAAACGGTAATCCAAGGTATCCAGACCCAGCGCCTCAGGCACCTCGTCCGTGTAGGTCCCTAAACCTGTACTCCAGTAAGTCGAAAAACCCATCATATGCGCAGCATTTTGAATATTCATGACGGCAGCCCCCATAGAAAGGGTTTGTTCAATCTCGGGGACTTTTTCGTTGTCGTGAGAAATCTTGTAGGCCAACCCAATCAGCAATGGTACGGAAGACAACCATTTGCGTGTACTTTGTTCCTTTTGCTCAGTCACCTCGCGACCTGAGCGCCGGGTCGCACCGATCGCCAAATCAGTCAAAGCACCAATGTTTTGCTGTTCGATCAAGACAAAACGCCATGCTCGCAAAGCCGAATGGTCTGGCGCACACACGGCAGCTGCGAGCAACTGTTGCAATTGCTCGGCATTGGGGCCGGGAGCTTGAACGAGCTTTTGTGAACGGCGTGTAGTGATGAATTGAACGCAAGCAGAAGACATAGTTTTTCAGCAAAAAGAAAATAAAGAGAATGTCAGTATAAAAAAACCCTGCACCACTTACGCGATACAGGGTTTTGATGACAGCGCCTGAAAAATCAGACGCCAGTCAGTGCAGAATTACAGCACTTGAATGTTAGTCGCTGATGGGCCTTTTGCGCCCTGACCAATTTCAAAGCTGACTTTCTGGTTTTCTTCGAGGGTCTTGTAACCGCTCGAACGAATTTCAGAGTAGTGAGCGAACAAATCTTTGCCGCCGCCGTCAGGCATAATAAAACCATAACCTTTTTCGGCATTGAACCACTTCACGACACCAGTTGCCATTTCGAACTTCCTTGATAAATATAAAAACGGGCAAAAACGCCCAGCGTGCTAGATGATCAAGGAAGGGATAGACACCACTGCTTACCATTAAGGGCGACAGCCTAGGTACAAAAACCGCGTCGCTTGAGAATCTTGCTCATTGAGTTTACGTGCGAAACTTGCCGCAGTCAAACAATTAAGCCTAGAAAAGCAACAAATTATGTAATTAGTCACTTTTCTCTAGATAACCAAACAAAAAACAACAAAAAAAGTGATTTGTTTATTTTTTTTGAAAAAAAACAAAAAAAAACACTGCTAATCTACCTCTAAACTTCAGTTATTCCCTGAATAACGAGGTCCCATTCATGAAAGTGATCGTTTTAGGTGCCGGAGTCATCGGCACGACAACCGCGTATTACCTGGCCAAGGCTGGTGCTGACGTGACTGTTGTCGATCGCCAACCTTGCGCCGCGAACGAAACAAGCTTTGCCAATGCGGGCCAAGTCTCGCCCGGCTATTCATCGCCCTGGGCCGCACCTGGCATTCCACTCAAAGCCATCAAATGGATGTTCGAAAAGCATGCCCCTCTTGCGATTCGTCTAGACGGAAGTCTGTGGCAGCTGAAATGGATGGCCAGCATGTTGCGCCAATGCACGGCCAAACGTTATGTCATCAACAAAGAACGCATGATGCGGGTGGCTGAATACAGTCGCCACTGCTTGGACGCCCTGCGCGCTGACACGGGCATTCAATACGAACAACGGACTTCGGGCACGCTACAACTCTTTCGTACTCAGGAGCAATTTGATGCGGCGGGCCGGGACATCGAGGTTCTCAAGGAATGCGGTGTCCCCTATGAACTCCTTCAGCAACACGAGCTGACCACTGTTGAGCCTGGCTTAAAAAATGCTAGCCATTTACTAGTAGGCGGTTTGAGACTACCCAACGATGAAACTGGCGATTGCAACCTCTTTACCACCCGGCTCGCGGCGATGGCCGAATCTCTCGGCGTCAAGTTTCTGTATGGCAAAGACATTCATCAACTGATTAACGAAGGCGACGAAATCAAAGGCGTACGCGTCGGCCGCGAAACGCTTGTCGCGGATCGCTATGTTGTGGCGTTGGGAAGTTATTCCCGAGACCTGCTAGGACCTCTTAACATCGATCTGCCCGTCTACCCAGTCAAAGGCTACTCTCTCACAGTTCCACTCCTAGACGAAAGTCTGGCCCCCCAATCGACCGTGCTGGATGAAAGTTTCAAGGTTGCCGTAACGCGGTTTGACAACCGTATCAGGGTGGGAGGCATGGCCGAACTCAGTGGCTTTGATCTCAGGCTCAATCCCAAACGCCGCGCAACGCTTGAAAAAGTCGTCACGGATTTGTTTCCAGGCGGCGATGTCAACAAGGCTTCATTTTGGACAGGTTTACGACCGATGACCCCTGACAGCACGCCAATAATTGGCGCAAGCCCTCTGCGTAACCTCTTTATCAATACAGGCCACGGCACCTTGGGCTGGACAATGGCCTGTGGATCGGGCAAGCTGATTACGGATATTTTGACTGGCAAAAGTCCAGAAATCAGCACCGAAGGTCTTGCGGTCAGTCGCTATCATGCAGCACACTCTGGGTTTGCTGCGCGTGCCATCGCATTACCCGCTTAGGAGCCGCACAAACCCAACGACTGTTAAAGAACTGCGAATGACTCGACCCTCGAAAGCCTTGATTGATCTGGCGGCGCTGCGCCAAAATTACCTCACAGCACAAACTCTCCACGGCGGCCGCGCACTCGCTGTGATCAAAGCGAATGCTTATGGGCATGGCGCTGTGCCTTGCGCGCATGCGCTCGCTGACATTGCGGATGGCTTTGCCGTTGCGTTTATGGCCGAAGCTCTCGAGTTAAGACAAGCGGGCATTACGCGCCCAATACTCATACTCGAGGGTTGCTTTGACACGGCCGAACTGCTGGCGGCCCACAACCATCAAATATGGTTTGCAGTGCATCAAGCCGCTCAGATTGACATGATTCAAGCCAGTGCGCTGGCCCCCGCGAGCTTACATGTATGGCTTAAAGTCGACTCAGGTATGCATCGCGCTGGCTTCGCCCTCGACGAAGTCACCCAGGCCTATCAAAGGCTGGCCTCATGCTCTGCTGTCGCCTCCATCACTCTGATGTCGCACTTTGCCCGCGCAGACGAACCCGACGAGGATGCCACTGCAGCACAAATCCGGGCTTTTGAAATGGCCACGCAAGACTTACCCGGCGAACGCAGTCTTTGCAACTCTGCCGGCGTTTTAGCTTGGCCTGATGCCAGACGAGACTGGGCTCGACCCGGCGTGCTGCTCTATGGTGCAAGCCCCCTACCCGCGGCGTTCTCAGCAAAACATCCTGAGCAAAAGCTTTTACCCGTCATGACCTTACAAAGTGAGGTCTTCGCTGTCAAAACACTGCAACCTGGTGAAGCCTTGGGCTACGGCGGCACTTTTATCGCTGAACGTCCTACCCGCGTGGGACTGGTCGCGATCGGTTATGCAGATGGATATCCGCGAGGCGTCCCCACCGGCACCCCGGTCGCCATCGACGGCAAGCCCTCCCGAATCGTCGGGCGTGTATCGATGGATATGCTCAACGTTGATTTGACAGATCTCCCCGAGGCAGGCCTAGGCAGCCGCGTCGAACTCTGGGGTCGCTGCGTGGATATCAACGAAGTCGCGCAACGAGCAAATACGATTGCCTATGAGCTCTTATGCAACGTAAAACGTGTTCCACGCGAATATATAGACAAATAGCAGTTTAGAATCAGGCACAACGGCTTTGCGCCATTTAAAACTGTGCCATGCAACTCGCTACTTGGAACGTCAACTCTCTCAAGGTTCGCTTGCCTCAAGTCATCGATTGGCTGTCAGCTAATCCAGTCGATGCCTTATGCCTGCAGGAGCTCAAACTCGATCACGATAAGTTTCCACTAGAAGCTTTTACGGAAATTGGGTATCACGCCGCTTGGACCGGTCAAAAAACCTATAACGGTGTCGCAGTGATTTCTCGTCAGCCTGGTGCGCAAGTCGTGCGAAACATCCCTGGCTTCGAAGACCCGCAGCAGCGCGTCGTTGCCGTCACCCTCCCCTTTGGTGATCGGACGATCCGCGTCATTTGTGCCTATTGCCCAAATGGCCAGGCTGTGGATAGCGAAAAATACGTCTATAAACTCTCGTGGTTTAAAGCGCTTGAGCAATGGCTTGCACAAGAAAAAGCCGCGCACGATTACATCACCATTCTCGGCGATTACAACATCGCACCATCGGATGAGGATGTGCATGATCCGGCCAAATGGGTAGGACAAATCTTAGTCTCTCCTCCTGAGCGTGCGGCACTCAGCGCCCTGCTCAGTCTGGATTTTCACGATGCATTTAGACTGTTTGATCAGCCGCCAAAATCCTTTAGTTGGTGGGACTACAGGATGAATGGCTTTAAGCGCAACGCGGGCATGCGTATCGATCATGTTCTGCTCTCTGGCTCGCTGGTGCCGTATTGCACGGCTTGCGTGATCGACAAAGGACCTCGCGCGCTCGAACAACCCTCTGACCATACACCCGTGGTGGCCACGCTCAAACTTTAATCCCCTCATTGCAAAATCCATCATATGAAAATCGCTCTCCCCTTGGCTCTCGATCACACGGTCATCAACGTCCACTTTGAGCTGGATCGTGCCCAGGCGATTTTCGAGTCACTTGGTTTCTCCCTCACGCCACGCGGAAGGCACTCCTTAGGCTCAATCAATCACTTGATTGTGCTCGCGGATGATTATGTCGAAATTGTCGGATTACCCACTGATACCGATGTGTTGAGGCAAGAGGTGTTGGACAGCCCTGTCGGCATCGACGGGCTGGTGTTTCAAACCAACAATGCAGACCAGACCTACCAAGCGTTTACGAAAGCCAAGCGTGCCATCCAACCCGTACAGGCCTTTTCGCGGCCGGTTGAACTGGATGGTGCGACCTATGCCGCACGTTTTCGTACCACTCGGTTTGAGGCGGGTACGTTCCCAGCAGGTAGGGTCTATTTTTGTCAACACCTGACGCCCGAGCTTGTTTGGCGCAAAGAGTGGCAATCGCACGCCAACAAAGTTGTTCGTACCGCGGCTTTTTTGATTGTGAGCCATGATCCATCAGCTGAAGCTAAAAAATATCTTGCAGCGTCGGGCGGATCATTAAAAAGAGGCGCCCACGGCGAATGGCGTATCCAAGCTAAAAAATATTCACTTGTATTGGTCACGCATGCCCAATATCAAGAATGCTACGGGCCCCTTGTCCAAGCGCACACCATGAGAGAAAGTTTTTTCGGTGCGATTGCGCTAAAAACGACAGACCTCAATACAGTCAAGCAACGCCTTGTACTCACCCAGCAACGATTTCCTGAAGTCGTGTGGCGTGAACGACCAGACCGCATTTCTGTTTCCATCCCTGACTTCAACACGCTCATAGATTTTGTTCAATAATCACATCAACGACCCGCCACCTTTTATTGGGAAAATAAAAAATGTTAACAATCTGGGGACGCATTACCTCTATCAACGTTCGTAAGGCGGTCTGGACCGCGCAAGAGCTTGGTCTGGCTTTTGAACGTATCGATGCAGGCGGAGCCTTTGGGGTCACCAAAACGCCCGAATATATCGCTATGAACCCAAACTCTGTCGTACCAACACTTGTTGAGGGCGACTTTAGCTTGTGGGAGTCAAACGTAATTGTGCGCTACCTCTGCGCCAAGCACTCATTTGGAAACTTATATCCTAGCGATCTACAAGCGCGTTTTAATGCTGAGCGGTGGATGGATTGGCAACAAACCACTTTTAGCCCCTCCGGTCGCGATGCATTTTGGCAACTCATCCGTATCCCAGAGCCTGACCGTGATATGAAAAAAGTAGAAGCCTCTATCGCAGGGACAGAAATCTTGCTTGACAGGTTTGAAGCGCATTTGAGCACCACCGAATATGTAGCCGGCAAAACACTCACCATGGCAGATATTCCAATGGCGTGCGAAATTCACCGTTGGTTTGGACTCAATCTGCCATCAAAATCCAGACCGCACATTGAGGATTGGTATGCCAAGATGCTCGCACGTCCGGGTTCCAAAAACGTCTTTACACTGCCGCTTTCCTAAAGCTGGCTTATCTGCATTATCTTAGGCATACTGGAAGAACTCAAAAAAATACTCAGCATGAGACGGGTGCGAGATCAAGGTACTCATTGCTAAACACATCAATCATGGAGCAGACAATGTCAATCATTCATTTTTCCCTACGGTCGATCACTCTGATACTCACCGCCTTGATCGCAACCCCATCATTTGCGCAAACGTACCCTAGCCGAGACATTACGTTTATCGTCCCCTACAACCCAGGTGGTTCGACGGATCCCCTTTCAAGGCAATTTTCCAGTCAATTAGCCAAAGAGCTCAACGCAACCGTCAACGTGGAAAACAAGCCTGGCGGCTCTGCAACGATTGGTGTTGGGCAAGTGATTCGTGCCAAACCTGACGGTTACACGATTGGTCTGAGCTCTAACAGCTCTTTGGCGTATCAACCACTCGTCAACAAAGCGCTGGCGTGGAAAAGTCCAGCCGATTATCAATCAATCGTCTCTCTTGTTGATATCCCCGCCATCATCACGGTCAAAGCCGACTCACCCTATAAAACGCTTGAGGACTTGCTCGACGCTGCTCGAAAAAATCCGGGCAAAATTCGTATTGCCGTATCCGGATATCGGACCGCGCCCGACCTTGTGATTCAAGAGCTCAACAAAGTCGCCAAAGTTAGAATTGCAACGGTTCCTTTTACTGGGGGTGGAGGTGAAGCACTGGTCGCCTTACTCGGCGGTCGTGTTGAGGCTACCTCCGGCTACGCGCCCACAGTCCGTTCGCACGTCGATGCAGGGACGGTTCGAGTATTGGCCTCATTTTCCAAAGAAAAATACGCCCAGTTTCCAAATGCCGAATCCGTGGTGCAAGCGGGCTATAACGTGACGCTGCCCGCTGATTATGGAGTCATTGCCCCCAAAGGCATCCCTAAAGAGACACTGGACAAACTTGTGGCCGCCTCGCTCAGGGTAGCAAACTCAAAGGAGTTTGCTGCGTTTGCAATCAAGAACGGAATGGTTTTAGACATACGTGGACCCAAAGAAATGGATCAAGAAATGATCGATTACAAGAAAACCTTTTCAGATTTAATCGAATTTATGAGCAAAAAAGAGTAAATCTTTTGAGCCTTGACGTTTTGTTTTGAGCCTTGATGCTTTGCTTATTTAGCCTGAAAAAACATCAATTTTCAGGCTAAAAACTTTTTCAGCGCGATTTGGTAAAGTCTGTCACTGTCGACGTTTATTTTCATATTGGAGCTAATTTTGTCCTCAACTACCACAAGCAGCCCTGTTGCTGTTGTCACGGGCGGTGCCCGCGGAATCGGCCTTGCCGTTGCAAAATGGTTTCTCGCCCATGACTACCGTGTCGCGCTGCTAGATGTTGAGGCGAACATGCTCAAAACAACAGAGGCTGAGCTTGATGCGCCCGCTCACGTGCTGGCCCTCACCTGCGACATTTCAAAACCCGACCACGTTCAAACCGCCATTGATCTCGTGGCGGCAAAATTCGGTCGTATTGATGCTCTTGTAAACAATGCAGGGGTGGCCGTGTTCAAACCACTGACGGAGACCACGTTCGAAGAGTTCCGCTATGTGATGGGCACTAATCTCGATGGTGCATTTTTATGTTCGCAAGCCTGTATTCCCTATATGAAAATTCAAGGTAGCGGCTCGATCGTCAATATTGCCTCCATTTCAGGTTTGCGCGCCAGCACCTTGCGCGTCGCCTACGGCACGAGTAAAGCCGCCATCATTCACCTCACCAAACAGCAAGCGGTCGAGCTCGGCACGATTGGTATTCGCGCAAACGTTGTTGCGCCTGGCCCCGTCGATACCGAAATGGCCAAGCTCGTTCACAGTGTGGCGATTCGCTCGGACTATTACGACACGATTCCCATGAACCGATACGCAACGACCGAAGAAATCGCTGAGGCAGTCGGTTTTCTTTGTAGCCCTGCCGCATCGTTTATCAACGGTCAATGCATCGCCGTCGATGGTGGCTTTGACGCTTCTGGCGTGGGTATTCCTACGCTGCGCAAGAGCCAAACTGGCTCGATCTAAGGAGAATTCAATGAAACAGCCGTATATCGTTGGTTGGGGACACACCCCCTTTGGCAAACTCGACAACATGGATTTCGATCAACTGATCCGTGAGGCCGCACTACCTGCCATTGCAAGCGCAGGACTCGAACCCAGCGATATCGATGCGATTTTTGTCGGTCACTTTAACGCCGGTTTTGTGCAACAAGACTTCAGCGGCGCGCTCATAAGCATCGCCATCCCTGAATTTCGTCATACACCGTCTGTACGGATGGAAAATGCTTGCGCAACAGGATCTGCCGCAATCTGGGCAGCGCTCGACGCCTTGGCAAGTGGTCGCATTCGACGTGCACTCGTCGTGGGCATGGAGAAGATGAACACCTTGCCCAACAAAGAGATTGGTGACATCTTGCTCAAGGCTTCCTACGTCAAAGAAGAGGGACATACAGAGGGTGGTTTTGCTGGCGTGTTTGGCCAGATTGCGGGTCAATACTTTGAACGCTTTGGCGATCAGTCTGATGCACTCGCAGCGATTGCAGCGAAAAATCACGCCAACGGCATGCACAACCCTTATGCGCATATGCGTCGTGATTTAGGGTTTGATTTTTGTCGCAATCCTTCAGAAAAAAATCCCTTTGTTGCGGGTCCTCTCAAGCGCTCCGATTGCTCGCTGGTCTCTGATGGCGCTGCGGCCTTAGTCTTATCGAATGAGCCTTTAGCTGGAGCCAAAGTGCCTGCTGTGCGGTGGCGCTCGCGCACCCATGTCAATGAGTTCCTGCCTCTCTCGCGTCGCGATGCGACACGCTTTGAGGGTGCGGCGCTGGCTTGGCAAAAAGGTCTTGCGGACGCAGGTGCCAGCCTCGATGATTTAAAGTTTGTGGAAACCCATGACTGTTTCACGATCGCCGAAATGCTGGAATACGAGGCAATGGGCTTAGCCCCTCACGGCCAAGGCGCTCGTGTCATTCTTGATGGCGTCACGACAAAACAAGGCAAACTCCCCGTCAACCCCTCAGGCGGTTTAAAGTCTAAAGGGCATCCTATTGGTGCGACCGGTGTGTCCCAGCATGTGATGGCGGCGATGCAACTGTCAGGTACGGCCGGAGACATGCAAATCCCAGGCGCACATGCCGGAGCTGTCTTTAATATGGGCGGCGCGGCTGTCGCTAACTACCTGAGCGTGCTGGAGTCGACGTGAACGCAGCGCAGTCGATGAACCTCGGGCGCTTATTGACACATACCGCCCGCTTGTATCCGCAACACACCGCTTTAATCCAGGGTGAACAGCGCTGGACTTGGGCGCAGATCAATCAACGCGTCAACGCCATGGTCAGCGCCTTGCGCGTGCTTGGGATCAAAAAAGGCGACCGCCTTTTATTGCAGTCCAGAAACAACCTGCAAACTTTTGAAAATTGCTGGGTCGCCTTTAAGCTTGGCTGCGTCTGGGTTCCCACAAACTTTCGTCTGACCCCGCCAGAGGTCGCCTATTTGGGTGCCTCAAGCGGTGCCGTCGCCATGATTGTCGAGGACTGTTTCCAGGCGCATACGGATGCGGTGCTGGCGGCTTCAGACACACTCAAACACATCATTGTGATTGGTCAGCCGCGCGCGGGTGAATGGTCTTATGAAACCTTGATCTCACAGCATCTTGACGCCATCGATGCAGAGGAATCCGTTGCCTATGATGATCCACTCTGGTTTTTTTATACCTCTGGCACAACGGGAAAACCTAAAGCAGGCATTTTGACGCACGGGCAAATGGCCTTTGTGGTCAACAACCACTTGGCTGATTTAATCCCAGGTACCACCGAACAAGACTGCTCGATCGCAGTCGCCCCACTCTCACACGGCGCTGGAATCCATGCGCTGCTGAATGTCGCGCGCGGTGCGGCGACGGTGTTGATGCCCAGCGAAAAGCTTGACCCTGCTCAATTTTGGCTAGCTGTAGAACGTCACCGTGTGACCAATATGTTCACCGTGCCTACGATCATCAAAATGCTGGTCGAACATCCTGCCGTAGATGAATACGATCACAGCACATTGCGGTTCGTGATTTATGCCGGAGCCCCGATGTATCGGGCAGATCAAAAACTTGCCTTGCAAAAACTTGGCAAGGTATTGGTGCAGTACTTTGGGCTTGGAGAGGTCACAGGCAACATCACTGTCCTACCCCGCGAGATGCACAGTGCGGATGATACGGATCCAAACGCCAATATTGGTTCCTGCGGTAGGCCTCGCGTGGGGATGGAGGTCGCGATCCTGAACGATCGACTTGCGCCTGTCGAAACGGGTGAAATAGGAGAGATTTGCTGTCGCGGTCCTGCCGTCTTTGCCGGTTATCACGGCAATCCCGAAGCGACCGCAAAAGCGTTGCGCGGCGGTTGGTTTCATACTGGCGATCTGGGTCGCATGGACGAGCGCGGCTTGCTTTACATTACCGGTCGCGAGTCAGACATGTACATCTCGGGCGGGTCCAACGTATACCCACGCGAAGTAGAGGAAGTCTTACTCACCCACCCCGGTGTCGCGGAAATCGCGATTTTGGGGATCCCCGATGAAAAATGGGGTGAAGTCGGTGTGGCGGTGGTCGTGCGACGCGAAGGTGCAAGCGCTCTAGAAGCGGCTGAATTATTGGGTCATCTCGAAGGGCGGTGTGCCAAATACCGCTGGCCCAGACATTTTGTATTTTGGGAATCCATGCCCAAATCCGGCTATGGGAAAATTGTAAAAAAAGATATCAAGGTCTTATTGATCGAGCGCGGCGACATTACGCTGCCTCCAGCTTGAGTACAACCCAACATCGCTTTCAGCCCTTACCCCATTCTCATGCAACCACATATTGTTTTTCTCACACCGATGGCACCGCCCACCGTTGAGGTGATTCGCGCATTGACGCCACCCTCTTTCACCATTGCCTTTGCTAAAACAAATGATCAAGCGGAGCATCTTAGTTTGGTGAGCAATGCAGATGTCCTGATGGCGGCCGGCACTTTTGTGACTGCGGAAATAATCACTCAAGCACCACGTTTAAAGCTCATTCAAAAATGGGGCATCGGCGTCGATAAAATCGATCTCGAGGCCGCACGACGGGCGGGCGTGACGGTCGCGATCACGGCTGGCGCGACCTCCATCCCTGTTTCTGAACATACGCTGATGCTGATCTTGGCCACTTCACGTCGCCTTCCCTTGGCGCACCGGAGCTTGCAAGAGGGAAAATGGATCGCCTCGGATTTGCGCACGGTCTGTTCCAAGCTTGACGGCAAAACAGTCGGACTGTTCGGCTTTGGCAACATCGCACGTTTTGTGGCTAAGCGCCTGAGCGGCTTTGACGTCAAGATCATTTATCACAGCCGTACAAAACTTGACCCCGCTATCGAGCAACAATTTAACGTGCGCTATGTCGATTTTGATACCTTGTTAGCGCAAAGCGATATTTTGAGTCTGCACGCGCCGCTGACCGAACAAACCAAGCATCTTTTCAATGCCAAGACCTTTAATAAAATGAAACGTGGCGCGATGCTGATCAACACGGCGCGAGGCGAACTCATTGACGAGGCCGCGCTTGTGGAAGCACTTCGCACGGGTCAGCTTTCCAGTGCAGGGCTCGATACCTTTGAAGGCGAGCCACCTCGCGCAGATCATCCCTTGCTCCATATGGATCAAGTTGTTGCGACGCCACATTCTGCTGGCGGTGTTTATGACAATGTCCCGCATATCGTCGGTCATATGTTTCGAAATATTGAACTCTATTTTAAGCAACAAGCTTTGGATCCAGTCGACCTCATCGTGGCACACAAAAGCTAGAGTAAGATTCTTAAAGAAAAAAAACAGGAGGATATGGTGAGCGGCAAATTTTCAACTCAATTCGAGCCCCTTAAGGGCAAAGTCAGTCCCGAGGAGTGGGAGACGCGTGTGACCCTGGCCGCATGCTATCGCTTGATGGACAAGTACGGCATGACCGATATGATTTACAACCACATCACGGCCCGTATTCCTGGCACCGAGGACTTGCTCATTAATCTCTATGGATTGCTTTACAAGGAAATTACTGCGTCTAGCTTGGTGCGCATCACCGTCGAAGGTGAAATTGTGCGTAAACCCGATACAGACTACGGTATCAATAAAAGCGGCTACGTGATCCATGGTTGTATTCACACAGCGCGTCCTGATATCGGCTGCGTGATTCACACGCATACCCGCGCAGGGATGGCCGTGGCTTCGATGGATTGTGGGTTATTGCCGATGACACAAACTTCAAGTCGCTTTAACAACCATATTGGTTATCACGACTTTAATGGTCCCGCGATCGATCTCGCCGAGCGCGAGAGTCTTGTCAAAGACTTAGGCTCGCATAACGCCCTGATTCTTCGTAACCATGGTTTGCTTACCAGTGGCGCCTCTGTGCCTCAGGCCTTTAACTTAATGTATCAACTCGAAATGTCGTGTCGCGCCCAGGTCGACGCCATGGCGGCGGGGACTGCACTGTCTCTTCCCCCAAAAGAAATTTTGGAGAAGTCCGCACACCTGTATCAACCAGGCGTGCGTCGACCCTACGGCGAGCTCGAGTGGCATGCCATGCTCAGGTTGTTAGCTGCTGAGCCGGGTGGCTACCCACTTTACACTTCGTGATTAAGCGGGTGTTGTTCTAGCGGGCGTCGTGCGAATGGATCTGTAAGGCTTCCAAAAAGCGCGACACCATATTGTAGGCACCGATCGTCGCCGTAAGCTCGACAATCAGACGCTCGCTCATCAACGCCTTGACCCCCGCGAAGACCTCCGCGGAGACGTGAATGTTTTTGGTCATCGCGTCTGCGTAGGCAAGCACGGCGCGCTGCGTAGGATCGAATTGCTTGGATGACTCCCAGCCGGCCAAATCGTCAAGCTGAGCCTGTGTCACGCCTTCACGCAAGGCGATTGGAGCATGCTGCTCCGCCTCATAAGGCGCACCATTGACGATCGCAATTCTCATAATGACAAGTTCACGCAACGCGCCCGGCAAAGAACTTTGTTGACGAATCGCTGTGAGATAGTTTAACCACCCGCTGGCAACCGGGGGGCTATGCAACAGCATTTGATAAAGATGCAAAACACTACCGCGCTCGGCAGTGATGCGATCGACCAAAGGCTTTGCTTCGGGATTGTTTAAGTCTGCATAAGGGATACGGGCCATGAGTATGATCTCAACTGTTAGGGTTTGTCGGTGATAGGATTTTTTTCTGCTGCTAGCGCACGCTCTTGTGCAGCCAAATGCGCAGCCAAATGCGCAGCCAGGCGCGCAGCCAGCTTGGCCTCGTGTTTAGCCTGGCGCTTATCAACCCACGTCTGAATTTCAACAAAAAATACAGGCACGAGTGCAACAGCCAAACACGTCGAGGCGATCATGCCGCTAAACACGGTAATACCAATCGACACTCGAGCGGCGGCGCCGGCACCCGATGCGGTCAAGAGAGGGACCACACCAAGAATGAAAGCGATCGAGGTCATCACAATCGGTCGAAAGCGCTCATGCGAAGCTTTGAGGGCGGCTTCGACCGCACCGAGTCCTTTTTTCTGTTCTTCGAGCGCGACTTCGACAATCAAAATCGCATTTTTAGAGGCGAGCGCAATCATGAGCACCAAACCAATCTGTACATAAATATTATTGGCTAAGCCCGTCGCTGACAATGCGATCACTGTCCCGACCAGCGCCAGCGGCACTGCCAAAATCACGGAGATCGGTGCCGACCAAGACTCATATTGTGCAGCAAGCACCAAGTACACCAATAATATTGAAAGTGCGAACACAAGCACGACCGTGTTACCGACCAATTTTTCCTGGTACGACATGGCGGTCCACTCAAAGCTTGCCGACTCAGGCAAAGTGGTACGTGCCAAATCCTCCAGCGCCTTGATGACTTGGCCCGAACTAAAACCATCCGCAGCGGCCCCCAGAACCGCAGCCGTTGGATAGATGTTGTACTGAGAAGCGATCGCCGGACCCGTCGTTTCTGTGATCTCAATAAAGGAACCCAGAGGCACCATGTTGCCAGACTTGTTTTTCACATACAGACGGTTGATCTGATCCGCGTTGACACGACTTTTCCCATCGGCCTGCAAAAACACCTGGTAGGTTTGCCCATATTTGAAGAACTGATTGACGTATGTCGATCCAATCGAAGACTGCAACACATCATACGCATCGCCCAAAGAGACCCCGAGTGTTTCTGCTCTGGAGGGATTGAACGTCAACTTGAGTTGAGGCACATTATTTCTAAAGGGCGTGAAAATCGCCATGATTTCGGGACGTACACGCGCTTCTTTTAGGAAATCTTCAGTGATTTTTTCGAGCTTTTTAAAATCGTTACTGCCGTCGATCAGCTGCAATTGCATCTGGAAACCACCGGACAAGCCCAAACCCGGAATTGCGGGGGGTAACAAGACATTCGCACTGACTTCTTGAATGGCCTTGAGCGCCTGGTTCATCCCGATAAAGATTGACTTGAGATCTTCGCCCTTACCGCGTGCTTCCCAAGGTTTTAAAATGACGTACATCACGCCGGTATTGGATTGTGAGCTATTGTTGCTGAGCGCGTTGACGCCACCAATCGACACGACTTGCTGGACACCGGGAACCTTTTCAATGGCGGTGACGACCTTTGCCATGCCTGCTTGTGTTCGCGACAAGGCTGACGCATCAGGTAGCTGCACTGAAACGACAAGATAGCCTTGATCCTCATTAGGAATAAACCCAGTCGGCAAACGAATCAGTCCGATAATGGCACCCACAATCAACACAAGTCCAACCAAAGAAGTGATTTTTCGATGGTCCATCAAGTGATGCATCAACCTGGCATACCAAGCGGAAATCTTTTCAAAGACCTGATCGAATTTGACAAAAAACCAAATCTTTTTGGCTCCAGGTAATTTGGGGGTAATGAACTGCGCCGCTTGTGTAGGCTTGAGCGTCACTGCGTTAATGCCGCTAATGAGGGCCGTCGCCGCAATCACGAGCGCAAACTGTCGATACATTTGCCCTGTAATCCCCGCAATAAATGAAGCGGGCAAAAATACGGCCATCAATACCAACGTAATACCGATGATCGGACCGAGCAATTCAGTCATGGCATTAATCGCACCCTGACGAGGCGTTTGGCCGAGTTCAACTTTTTTGGCGACGCCCTCCACGACCACGATCGCATCATCGACCACGATCCCGATACACAAGACAATCGCAAAGAGTGTCAGCAAATTGATCGAAAATCCCATGGCTGCCATACATGCGAAGGCACCAATAATCGTGACAGGCACGGTGGTCGCAGGCACAAGCGTCGCACGCCAGTCCTGCAAAAACAACATAATGACCAACAGCACCAAGATACCTGCTTCGAAGAGGGTGTGATAAACCTCTTTGATCGAAGCTGTCACAAACATCGTGGTGTCAAAGGGAATTTCCCACTTGATCTCTTTGGGGAAAGTCTTGGAAATTTTTTCCATCTCGACTTTCACGGCCTTGGCGACATCAATCGCGTTTGCCGCGGGAAGCTGATAAATCGCAATACCGCCGGCCGGTTTATCACCCAGACGGAAAAATTGACTGTAGTTTTGGCTACCCATCTCGATACGTGCGACGTCTCTTAAACGGGTCAATTCGCCTTGATCGTTGGTCTTGAGCAAAATCTGCTCAAACTGTTCAGGCGTTTCAAGCGCGCTGGTGACATTCAATGTGAGCTGAAAATCCTGCCCCATCGGGACGGGCGGTGCGCCTACCTGCCCTGCCGCCAACATGACGTTCTGGCGACTAATCGCAGTCGCCACATCGGTTGGCGTCAAATTACGCATCTTCAATTGTGCAGGATCCAACCAAATCCGCATGCTGTAGTTACCCACGCCAAAGACGTTGGCGGCGGCAACGCCAGGAATACGCGCAAGGCGATTTTGCAATTGCAAGTTCGCAAAGTTACTCAGGAACAGAGCATCATGCTCAGGATTGCTCGAGGTGAGTGTGACAAACTGCAAAATAGAGGTTGACTGAACCTTGGTGGTCACACCTTGCTTTTGCACGGCTTGCGGCAACGAGGCTAACGCGATGGCCACACGGTTTTGCACCGTCACTTGGGCCATATTGGGATCGGTGCCCACCTCAAAGGTCACGGTCAACGTATAGCGACCATCATTGGTCGAGTCAGACTGCATGTAGAGCATATTCTCTACACCGTTGACTTGATTTTCAATGTTGCTGGCGACTAACTGCTGCACCAGACTTGCACTGGCGCCAGGCCACATCGTGGTGACCTGTACCGTCGGCGGTGTCATAGGCGGATATTGCGCGATCGGCAAACCAAAAATAGAAACCGCACCGATCAGCATCGTGATCAATGCGATCACATTACCAAGCACCGGACGTTCGATAAAAAATTTAGAAAGCATGGGGAGTCCTGTTGCCTGACTGTTTTAACGTGCAGGCAACGGCGCAAGCGTCGAGAGTTCTGGATTGACAACCAGCCCGTCTCTAACGTTGATGAAACCGTTGGTAATGACTGATTCATTCGCCGTCAAACCACTCGTCACCTCGACCAAGGGGGGGAATCTCTGACCGCGCTTGATATTGCGACGTGAAACTTTTTTGCTTTCGTCCATCACAAACACATAATCGCCTTGCTGATCAGTTTGCACACTACTGTTCGGAATCAATACAGCGAGTCTAGGCTCGCCATACTCCACGCGGACTTTTGCATACAAACCGGGTAGCAAATTAAATTTGGTGTTGGGCAGCTCCGCACGAAGCTGCAAGGAGCCCGTACTGGTACTGAGAAGATTCGCTGCAAAGTCCAAGGTACCTGAATGTGGATAACCCTCCTCCCCTTGAAGCTGAACGTGGACAGGGAGCTTGTTGACTTGCGATTTACGGTCGTTTTCATTGACGAACCGTTTTTGGTATTTGAGCAAATCGCGTTCGTTGATAGAAAAATAGACGTAAATAGGATTGATTTTTTGGATCGTCGCTAGCTTAACGCCCTGAGGACTCGCCCCCAGATAGTTGCCCACATCAATGAGATGTCGTCCCATCAGGCCATCGAAGGGGGCACGCACTTCGGTATAGCCATAATTGATTTGAGCGAGTTTTAAATTAGCCTCGGCCTGTAAATACTGAGACATCGCTTTATCAACCGCCGACTGTGAGGTGGCATTGTCTTTGA
Organism: Burkholderiaceae bacterium; assembly: GCA_044368775.1. GTDB lineage: Bacteria > Pseudomonadota > Gammaproteobacteria > Burkholderiales > Burkholderiaceae_B > Zwartia. The sequence continues at coordinate 228 of JBILJA010000008.1, read as the reverse complement.
ACAAAGCCTGTTGACGCCTAATTTCAATCTTGGCCTCTTGGAAGACCGCTTTTGTCAGATTGACTTGTTGAGCGTATTGATCTTGTTCGATGACGAAAAGCAGTTGATCTTTTTTGACTGACGCACCGTCTTGAAAGGCAATCTTGGTCAGATACCCAGGGACGCGCGCCTCCAAATCCACAGACAAATAGGCGGCGACATTGCCATCGAAAATTTCAAAGCTGCGCA
>JBILJA010000097.1:0-8941 GCA_044368775.1 Burkholderiaceae bacterium | reverse complement strand
AATCACTCTTTTATTGAGGCGCTGGAGGCTTGGCAGTCTGAGCAGCGGCTATTGGTTTTTTTGTCTCAGCAACGGGTGATGCGTTAGATGCGCTTGTTACGCTTGTATTTTCCACAGCATTGCCAAGAATCAACGGCAAACCTGATGGACCAGAACCAAAAATAACTGTTTTCGCATTTGTAGATTTTGCCAATTCTTCGGTTGCCTGAATACCGCGGTACCTCAAATAGTTTTCAGTCATACCTGCGTTGACGATATCTTGAAAGCCCTTGATTCCGTTAGCCTCGATCACTTTGCGCTCAGCTTCGGAACGCGCTGCTTGTATTTTAAATTTGTAGGTATCGGCATTTTCCGACTCAACAAGCTTGTTGACAATCGCTTTCTGCACATCGGGCGGATATTCAACGGAAGTTATCTGAACCGAACTGATACGAATTAATCGCACCATGCTCAAACCAGGTGGACTTAGCTGTTGCACCAAGAGGCTGTCCGTGGTGATGGCAATATCATTTGCCACTTGACCGATATCTCCAGTAAACGCAACTTGGGAACTTAACTTAGCGACTTTTTCTCGGGTGACTTTGATCACCTGCGGAATAATCATTTTTTCTAAATAATTCAAACCAACATATTTATGAAGAAAAGGTAAGGTGTAAGGGTTGACCTCGTACTGGAAAGAAACTGTCACGTTTGTCTTGAGTAGATCCGCCGTCATCAGTTCTAGCTTTAACTCTTTGAGTTGGATTTGAACTGAATATTTAGAGACTGTGTTCCAAGGAAAAATGAGATGTGCGCCTTCGTCTAACAGCTCCGTCAGATCTACACCGTCACCCAAAGGACGATAAATCACTCCGTTGGCACCCGTTGGAACAATCACAACCACGCGAGGCCACAGAACGATCGCAGCCGATACGAACAACAAAATAAGCAAAAAAAACGTCAGCATTTTGCCATCGAGCCATCGCAAAAACGCATACTTTTTTCTTGCAAAATAATTACGACTTATTGTTGCCACTTTTTTCTCAAATCATCATTCATTAAAAATGACGTGCTTATTTAAATTAATCTTTTAAAGACTTGGTAAATTCTTTTTTGAGCTCGGCTTGAACGGCGGAAGCTGAAAAATTACTAAAGGTACCGCCATTTTCATAATGACGCACAAATATTTTACCAATTGAATACGTGGCTGCAGCACCAAAAGTAGCCAACGTGACAGCGCCAACCGCTGTTCCATAACCAGGCAGAAATTTTGGAATGGAAGACATTGCGAAATGTGCTGCGCCAAAGGGGGCTAAAGTGCCAAATAGGACAGAGACGACCCCTTGTACAGCGTTTCTTGTCACTTTCTCATCGTATAACTTAGTGATGTCGACAATCATATTGACCTGAACCAATCCAAGCGATGCCATATCCAAAAATGGGATCGGAATCAAAGAAGCCGCCACACTCCATTTTGTGGATGAGGAAATAATAAGGCCTGCGGCATCAAGACGCTTGTAACGCGTTAATTCCTTTGCCAGCGCATCAGTTTGATCCGTATTTTCGACGATCATCTCATCTCTCATCATTTAAACCCCATGGCCTTGCGGAAACGCGACCAATGGCTAAAAGCTAGAGGTATTGTCCTCGGGCAAGAGTAGAAAAAGCTCTCATTTGCTCACATTATGAGCGAATAATGCTTAAAAAGCATGACTGATTGCAAAAGCTATGTAAGCGGCAGATATTCCGCATCCAGATGTCCCGTTTTCACATAAATCAACGCGCCCTCGTTCTTGGTGAAGGGTGTGTGCAAACTATAGCGGGGACTCCTGATCCATGATCCCGTAGGATAGCTCCCATACTCGTCGTGAAAGACACCCTCGAGTACAAAAATTTCCTCGCCACCGGGATGAACATGACGATTGAATACGGTATCCGGTGCCCAACGCACAAGCGCCGTATTCACACCATTGAACTCATGCAAGGGCAGCACGGTCAAGCCCGGCACCATCCCCTGATACCATTGCGCAGTTCGAGTATTGATCTGCTCTGACTGATCGTCACCCGGGCAAAACTGCCAGAGCTTGACCAGCAACAAACAACCCGTTTGCGAAGCCGGACTGTGCTGGCTGCCAGGTGGATGACGCAGATACGTCCCGGCCGTATATTGACCTTGCTCGTCTGAGAACACCCCGTCCAACACCAGGATCTCCTCTCCCCCGCCATGCACATGCGCAGTAAACGTCGCACCCGGCGCATAGCGCACGACCGAAGTGGCACGTGCGACTTCATCACCCACACGATCAAGCATCTTACGTTGCACACCGGAGGCGGGCGATCCCACCCAATCCATTTGAGGGGTGTATAAAACTATACGTTGGGTGAAGTCGTTGTTAATACCCACGTTCACGCTGCCAGGCTTCATAGCTCGGAACTTCCATTTCGAAGCGATCGCTCAATCGTGAATATAACTTTCCAAACAACCTTCCAATCGGGCGATAAAGCTCAGGATTGATATGATGGGTAACGGGATCCAATAATCCATCTCGCACGTGCATTCTGACAACTTTGCCGATCGCGATATTGCGAGTGGGGCCAATTTGTAGCAGTGCAATTTTTTCACACTCAAACGCGACAGGTGCTTCAACGATACGCTTTGGGCGGACAACTCGAGAAGGGGTGAGCGTCAGTCCCGCCTGCTCAACTTCAGATATGTTGCTTGGAAAATCAATCGCACAGATATTCATCGCTTGAGCCATCGCCTCATCGACCAGATGAATGACAAACTGACCGTTGTCTCGAATATTGACAGTCGTATCTTTCAAGGCCTGATTGTGCCTTTTGGTCTCGAGGCCTAAGACCATGACGGGTGGATCCTCGCCCATGCAATTGAAAAAACTATACGGTGCAGCATTGTCACCAAACTCATCCGATATCGTCGTGACCAGTGCAATAGGACGGGGTACGACCGTCGAAGCCAACAGCTTATATTGCTCGATCGGAGCCAGCGCAGTTATGTCGATTTCCATTATTTCCCCTCCTCCTTTAACTCCGCAAACTTCGCCGCCATCGTCGGGTTGCCTCGCGTGAGCTTTTTTATTGTGACATCCTGCGCCTTGTCGTTCGCGAGGCGCAGATTACGATCCGTGCCAAGCAAAGCCTCCTTGGTCTTTTGCAGATGATCAATCGATTTATCAATTTCGTCAATCGCCTTTTGAAATCGCTGCGACGCCAAATCATAGTTTCTTGCGAAGGCACTCTTGAACGTCTCGAGCTCGTTTTCAAAATTCGTAATATCGACGCTCTGTGCCTTGACCAGCGCAAGCTCGGTCTTGTATTTCATCGAATTCATCGCCGCGTTACGCAGCAACGTGATGATGGGAATAAAAAACTGAGGGCGCACGATATACATCTTGGGGTAGCGATGAAACATATCCACGATCCCTGTGTTGTAAAACTCATTGTCAGGCTCGAGTAAAGACACCATCACCGCATACTCACAACCCTTTTCATTGCGATCCTTATCGAGCTCCTTGAGGAAGTCCTCGTTTTTGCTCTTGGTTGCCGTCAAGTCACTTTCGTTTTTCATTTCAAACATGATGGACACAATCTCAGTGCCCGCTTCATCTGCGTCACGAAAGATAAAGTCGCCCTTACTACCGGAGCGAGCGTCGTTGTCTTTCTCGAAATACGCTCTTGGAAACGCCGTGGCACGAATCCGGTTGAACTCCGTCTCGCAGTGCTGCTCCAAGGTCTCACCCACCATCTTGGTCGACAAACGCGCCTTCATATCGCGTAAGCGCTCGATCGCATCGTCGCGATCCTTAAGTTGCGTTTCGTATTTATCCTTGAGAGATTTTTCCGCGAGCGCTTTTTCAAGCTGCGACCGCTCTAGACCATTCTTGAGTGCATCGCGCTCTTTTTCAACACCTGCGAGCGCCTGAGCGATCGCAAGCTGCTGCGCCATTCCACCTGCCTCAAGCTTTGATTTCAGGGCCTGTATCTCCGCATCCTTGGCCGCAGCCGCCTGCTGAGACGCATTGGCAAGCTTGGCCTCTGCGAGTGCGACAGCATTACGTTTCTCCTGCTCCGCAAGCTCCAACCGATCGTGCAACTGCTGCTCAAACTCGCCATCGCGCACTTGCTTGAGGATGTCAGCGTATCCCGCCTCATCGATTTTGAACGCTTTACTGCAATGGGGACAGATAATTTCATGCATGGAAGCCTAGCCTTTGATTGATTTCAACAACTGCTGCTCAAATGACCGAATATCAGAAAGACCAAGTAATGTATTCGTTTGTTCGAGAGAGGCCATTTGCTTAACCCAGTCCCTCGAGTCACCCTTTTCCTGCAAGTCTTTCAGAAATGCGCTGAGTACGCCAATCGTCAGTCGCACCGTACTGCTCGGAAATAGCGCAATGGCATAACCCATTTGCTCGAGCTCAGCCGCTGAGTGTAGTGGTGTCAAACCCGTCTCGGACATATTGGCAATCAACGGACCCGGCAGAGTACGGCCAATCAGCTCAAGCTCCTGCGTCGACTGAGGACCATCCACAAACAATATATCCGCACCCGCATCCTTGAAAGCCTGACAACGATCCAGCGCCTCTGGCATACCCATTGGACCTCGGGCGTCCGTGCGCGCCACGATGAGTGTGTCGCTGTTTTCACGAGCCTGAACCGCAGCTTTGACTTTTCTAATCGCGATATCTCGTGGCTCAACAATCTTGTTATCCATATGACCACACTTCTTTGGCCAGGCCTGATCCTCGATCTGTATAGCAGCCACGCCTAAACGCTCCATGCCGCGGACTGTGCGGACTACGTTAGCAACGTCACCATATCCCGTATCGCAATCCACAATGAGCGGTATGCGTGTGACACGCCGCATCGATAGAACCGCATCCTCTACATCAGCATAGGCAATCAACCCGATATCCGGCTCGGCATAGCGAGAGGCCGCTGTGGCATAACCACTCACATAGCCAGCCTCGAAGCCCTGCATCTCGATGAGCCTGAGCTCTAAAGGGGAGCCACCCCCTGGCACCACCAAAATATTGGGTTGAGATAGTCTGATACGGAGAGAACGCGCTGACATTTTGTTGATTCCTTAATGAATTTTTAAAAAGTGTACAACACTTATGTTGTATATTAATGTTCAAATATTGACATGATCCATCCGTTGAATGACCGCTCCCACTCCCCTCATCCGCACAGGCAAAACGATCAGTCGCGTGGTCTCAACCCTGAAGGAACAAATCCTTGATGGTCGCCTTGCTCCCGGACAGAGGTTGATCGCAAACGACCTGCTCGAAGAACTTGGCGTCAGTCGGGGCTCCTTACGGGAGGCCTTTCGTCAGCTTGATGCCGAGCGACTCATCAATCTCAACCCTAACAAAGGTGCAATTGTGCGAAAGCTCAATGTCACCGAAGTCAACAAACTGTTTGAGATTCGAATCGCCCTCGAGGGTTTTGCAGCCAGATTGGCCGCAGAAAAGATTGACATCAAAGACAATCGAAAACTTTTCATTGATGTGCTCGAAAGAGGACGCAGACATCAACACAATCCCATTTTTTCTGAATTCGTGATCGACAACCGAAATTTTCACCAGGCGATTGTCACCATTTGCGAAAACGATGAACTCGGCAAGCTCATCGACAAATACCAACTTCCAGTTTTTATGCTGCAACTTAGACAAGTCATGAGCAAAGAACAAATTATCAAAAATGCACTAAGCGAACATGAAGAGATTGCAACGGCCATCCTTACATCTTCACCAGAGGCCGCCTATGGCGCTATGAAAAAGCACCTGATGCATTCCTTGCAACTCATTCTCGGATCCCTATGAGTCTCTCACCACAGTCCGTCGCGCCCATGACAATGACGGAAAAAATTTACGCGGCGCATAGCAAGGAAAATAACGTGCGCTCAGGCGATATCGCCGTCATCGTGCCAGACGTCGTTCTTTTAAATGATACGAGTGGCACAATCACTGCAGCTCAGCTCAAACTGATGGGTGTTAAAAAAATTGCGCATCCTGATCAAGTCGTCATCGTGACGGATCACTTTTATCCCCCAAAAGACGTGACTAGCGCAAACTCCGTGAGCATGCTGAAAACGCTCTCCCGTGAAATGGGCATCAAGCACCTGTATGACTCTGGGCGGGGTGGCATCGAACATGCTCTGCTGCCAGAGATTGGTTTAATCGGACCAGGGGGACTTGTGTTTGGGGCGGACTCTCATACCTGCACAGCTGGGGCCCTCAATGCCTCAGGCATGGGCTTTGGGTCCACGGATCTCGCGGCCGTATTAGCCACTGGAGAACTTTGGGTCAAGGTTCCTCCCTCAATCAGGATTGAACTCGCCGGAAAGCCCAAGCCATATGTGACGGGCAAAGACATCATTCTGTCAATCATCGGACAGATTGGCTGCGATGGTGCCCTCAACGCAGCTATTGAGTTCGGCGGATCTGGTCTGGGCAATCTCAATATAGACGAACGCTTTGCCATCGCAAATATGGCGGTAGAGGCAGGCGCAGAGACATGCGTTTTTGAGTTTGATGAACAAGTTAGAGACTATATCGAACGCTCGGGGTGGCAACAGCATTTACCGGTTTACCCAGATCCTGACGCGAAATATCAAAGCGTGATCCATATCGCGCTAGATACATTGCAACCGGTCCTCGCAGCACCCCCCTCTCCAGACAATTGCAAACCACTCACGGAATTACTTGGTACAAAAGTGGACCAAGTCTATATCGGCAACTGCTCAAACGGTACGATGACCGATCTCAGACAAGCTGCGAGCATCTTGCGTAACCACGATGTCAAAGCAGAGGTCAGGCTAGTGATTGTTCCTGCCACCAACAAGATCTATCGACAAGCGAGTCAAGAAGGATTGCTCGACATCTTTGCCAGAGCCGGTGCGTTTGTTTCAATGCCAACTTGCGGCGCCTGTTTTGGAGGACATATGGGGATCTTGGCTGCAGGCGAGACCGCCGTTGCCACTACCAATCGAAATTTTCGCGGCAGAATGGGACATGTTGATTCGCAAGTCTTTTTAGCCAACGCTTGGGTCGCCGCAGCAGCGGCCGTGAAAGGAGAGATTTGCGATCCTGCGCTCCTCCTGCTGGAGCCACAGATATGAAAAAATCCGTATCCGTGCATCGCTATGGCCACGACATCAACACAGATTTGATTTTACCTGGCCAATATCTCAATCTTTATAAAGCTGAGGATCTAAAACCACATTGTCTCGAAGGCATCGATCCCGAGTTCACCTCTCGCGTACAAATTGGCGATGTGGTGATTGCCGGTAAAAATTTCGGCACAGGCTCCTCTCGTGAGCATGCACCCATCGCCATCAAAGCCTCTGGGATCTCCTGCGTGATTGCGACGAGCTTTGCTAGAATTTTCTATCGTAATGCCATTAATATTGGATTACCTGTATTCGAATGTCCCGAACTTGTGGATCACGTCAAGATGGGCGACACCATCGACGTTGATACCGAAGCTGGGACATTCATTTATCATTCAACATCATTTCAAGCTCGCCCCTTTCCCGCAATCATTCATGAAATCCTCAGGGCAGGTGGATTAGTGCCTTACATTAGCCGTAAAACGATGCAATAAGTTGCAACACATTTCATCATGTTCATCGCAGCACATTTTTAAAAGTTCGCAATCAATGCGACAACCACTAGGAGACATAAATGCTTAACTCACTCATCAAGAAAACCGTAAAAAACTTATCACTTGCGTTGGGATTGACGATACTCGTCGTCGGTGGCTCAGTGCACGCTCAAGGCAACTTTCCTAACAAACCTATTCGACTCATCGTGCCGTTTACTCCGGGTGGCGTGACAGACACGAGCGGTCGCCTGATCGCTGAGCAATTATCCAAGCGCATCGGACAGCAAGTGATCGTAGAGAACAAACCTGGTGCCACTGGCAATATTGGTTCGGCGCTCGTCGCAAACTCTGAACCAGACGGCTACACACTGGTATACGGTTTTGATGGCACGATGGTGGTCAACCCCCATATCGCCGCGAACATGCCCTTTGATCCAATCAAGGACTTCACGCCTATCGGAAAAATCGGTGAAACGGTGCTGATCCTCGTTTCCTATCCAAAGTTTGAAGCTCAGACTCTCAAAGATATCATCGCACTCTCTAAGCAACCCGGTAAATCCGTGACCTTTGGCTCTTCCGGCATTGGTAGTCCACAGCATGTAGGTATCGAACTCCTAAATCAAAAGACGGGCGCCAAACTTGTCCATGTACCTTATAAGGGCGGCGGTCAGGCCATGATTGACGTTCAAGGAGGCAATATTCCACTCGTCTTTACTGCAGTGGCAGGCGCCTATCCTCACATCCAAGCAGGTCGCATCAAAGCTGTTGCGGTTTCGAGCGAAAAACGTGCGCCTTCACTACCGGACGTCCCTACCTTCATTGAAAGCGGCGTACCTGATTTTGTCGTAAGCGGATGGGTTGCCATGTTTGCGCCTGCCAAGACACCAAAAGCGGTTGTGACCTATCTCAATAAAGAACTCAATGCCGTACTGAGCACACCTGACGTTATTGCCAGACTTGAAAAAATGGGCATCACTCCAACACCTTGGACACCAGAAAAGTTTGCAGCTGAAGTCAAAGCTGATTACGAACGCTATGGAAAAGTCATTAAAGATGCTGGTATCAAAGCAAACTAAATCAATCGGATAAGACCATCATGAAACACTCACTACGCGAACGTCTTGCACATCCCGGGCTGATCACCGCTCCTGGCGTGTATGAGATGGTGTCTCTGAGACTTGCTGACCAATTTGGTTTTGATGCGCTCTACATGACTGGCTTTGGCACGGTGGCGTCCTATCTTGGCTTGCCCGATGCAGGTCTTGCCACCTACACAGACATGCAAAATAGAGTGGCTACCATGGCCAGCATGGCGACGAGGCCTCTGATT
>JBILJA010000249.1:0-2657 GCA_044368775.1 Burkholderiaceae bacterium | reverse complement strand
GACGCATAGGGGTGTGAGACTTTGTGGGGTGAATATGAGTGAGACACTATAAACTAGCGCCATAGAATGATTAACAGAGAAAAAACGAGCACCTCACACCCTCATGCCCAATACCCTGCGTCAAACCCCCTCGCTGGATCCGACCTCAGCAGCCTATGATCTCGTCATCGTCATGCCCGTGTACGAGGATCGAGAGGCCTCTGGACAGTTGTTTCGCGAGCTGTACGCGCAATACGGCACCTCCGTGTTTGTGGTCGCGGTCGATGATGGATCACTGAGGCATCCTGTCAATGTCGAACACCTCGATGAGATCGGTTTGCCAGGAGCGGTGATTCACCTGCGCCGCAACGTCGGACATCAGCGCGCCATTGCCATCGGTTTGCATTACGTCGCGGAAAACTTCCCCAATGCCCCACGCACCGTTGTGATGGATTCGGATGGCGAGGATATGCCGAGCACGATCCCGCAGCTGATCGAGCCACTCGAGTCCGAAGACATCGATGCTGTCGTCGCGCAGCGCAAGAGCCGGATGGAGACGGTGCATTTCAAATTGTTTTATTTGATGTACAAGTTTCTCTTTCGATTGCTGACTGGTCGCAAGATCAACTTTGGTAATTTTGTAGCGCTAAAGCCCACTGCCGTTCGACGCCTCACCTCGATGCAAGAGCTCTGGACCCATCTCGCGGGTTGTGTATTGTTATCCAAGCTACGCACCCAAGCCGAGCCGATTGATCGGGGCAGACGTTACGCTGGAAAGAGCAAGATGAATTTCACCGGGCTAGCCTTACACGGATTCAGGGCCGTGATGATTTTTGCCGAGGATGTCTTGGTGCGCGTGGGGATTGTGTGTTCGGTGGTGGCGGCACTCTCGATCATTGCGGGACTCATCGCAACGATATTGAAAATCATTGGCTTTGCCACACCGGGATGGTTTTCTGTCACGCTCGGGATTTTGTTGATCGTTTTTCTGCAGACCGGTGCGTTGACCCTTGTCGCGTTGATGCTGAGCGGCGTGGTGCGCGGGACGCCTGAGTCACCGCAGCAGTATCGTCACTATATTGATCGAATTAGTTATACAAAAAGCGTGTGAACTTTAATATGAAATACGTTAAAACTCTAGGTTTACAGCGCGATTGCCGATGGCGAATGATTGAATGAAAGTCCTTCACGTTTTCAAGACTTATTTTCCAGACACATACGGCGGGATTGAGCAGGTCATTCACAGTCTTGCTAGTCACACACAGACGCTAGGCGTGGAAAATAGAGTGCTGACTTTGACGCACAGCGTGCCCAGAGTTGATATAGATCCTTCGGGCTACACGATCAATCGTTACAAGTGTGATCTGTATCTTGCATCAACGGGATTTTCTTGGCGATTTTTGACTCAATTTAAAAAAGAAGTCGAATGGGCAGATATTGTTCACATGCACTTTCCCTGGCCTTTTGCTGACCTCTGCTACGAGCTGTCACGTGTGCGTAAGCCAACTGTCGTGAGCTACCATGCAGACATCGTCAAGCAAGAGCGCCTCAATAAACTATATCAACCGCTATTGAATCGTTTTTTTTCACATGTCGATGTGATTTGTGCGGCCTCCCCTGGTCTTTTAGATTCAAGCCCCGTGCTTAAAAGGTTTAAGCACAAAACGCAGTTGGTGACGTATGGGATTCAAGACGTTGAGCGACTTTCTGACGATGATTCCAATGTCTTAGATTGGCGCCGCCGCTTTGGCGATAAATTTTTCTTGTTTCTTGGGGCGCTGCGGTATTACAAAGGTCTGCACGTCTTGATCGAAGCACTCAAGGGTCGTGACTATCCTGTCGTGATCGCCGGCAATGGGAGTGAGGGCGAGGCCCTTCGTGCACAAGTTGATGCCGCAGGACTTAAAAATTTATATTTTCTACCCGATATTTCAAGTGAAAAAAAAGCGAGTCTAATGCGGGCAGCATACGGGTTTGTATTGCCGTCACATCTGTCTTCGGAAGCTTTTGGTATTGTTTTGGCAGAGTCTTCGCAGCAAGGCACGCCGATGATCAGCTGTGAACTGGGTACGGGGACGTCATACGTTAATCAACACCAACGTACAGGACTGGTTGTGCCACCCTCTGACCCCGAGGCATTGGGCGCGGCATTAGATACTTTTTGGCAAAACCCGGACAAGGTGCGTGTTTGGGGCGAAGCAGCTTTACAGCACTTTAACAAGCACTTTAAGGCGGAGGTGATGGCCAAAGAGTATGCCGCCATTTACCGCTCCTTACTCAAGCCGATCCAGTCAGTTCACGGATCTTGAGGATCCGAATCAATTAACGCTTGAGCTTGAGCCATTCTTTGGCATGCCGCAAGGCAGAGCCCAGCGCGCGTAGCGGGCGAGTGACTCGCCATGAGGAGCTGCTGTAGACCGCATGAATCTGCGCGTTCAGCGCAGAAACTGCTTGGGTAAGCTCAGCGTGTTGTTGTTGGCTTTGTGTGCCTAGCACTGCGATTGCCTGACTAAGTTCAGCATGCCCTTGTTGTCTGTGTTGGTCAAAGCGGTTCATCAAGGTATCGGTCGTCAATCCGTGCTCGAGTGAAAACGCAGCTTTGAAACGAGCAATAATTTCTTCAGGAGCCGATTTTTGGGCAACTAAAGCGTAATCTGGACTTGCTCCACCTAAGACAT
>JBILJA010000096.1:0-8983 GCA_044368775.1 Burkholderiaceae bacterium | reverse complement strand
CATTGATTTCTGGACCATCCGGTCCAGGATCCACTACAACATCCGCGAGCGCGCGCTTGACCGACGCGGGCATCGCGTCAGGCATCAGCTCCGTCGCATTGACATGGCCTTTTTCATCGATGATGGCGGCAATCGCATGGCAAAGCACCACGGCGGGATTGGCCAACAAACCACCCCAGTTACCCGAGTGATGTCCACCCTCCCTGAACTCAACCATCAAGTCAAAGTTCAGCGCGCCGCGCGTCCCCATAAAAATCGTTGGCATCGTAGGCGCCAACCTCGGACCATCAGAGCCGATCAAGACATCGGCCTTGAGTAGTTCGCGATGTTGTCTCGCAAATTCATGCAAACCAGGTGAGCCGATTTCCTCTCCGGTATCGATCATGATGGTCGAGTTAAATCCAAGCTTGCCTCGGGTCTCAAGCACAGCCCGAAGAGCCGCAATATTGATGGAGTGCTGACCCTTATTGTCTGCGGTACCGCGTCCATAATAGCGCTCGCCGACTTGCGTCAACTGCCACGGGTTACGACCCTCTTTCCACTGCCCCTCAAGGCCTCGAATGACATCGCCATGACCATACGTCAAAACAGTCGTCAGACTTGGATCCTCGATGCGGCGTGCCACTAAGAAGGGCGCAGCGACACCGGAGGGGTTATCCAAAATTTGTATGCTGTAACCCATCGCTTCGAGTGCGGGCGAGATTTCATCGGTCAGGTAGCTGCGTAAAAAGGGATGAGACTCAGGCACCTGACTTTCTGTTTTGATTGCCACGCGCCTTGCCAGATCCTGCATGAAGGCACCAGAGTCGAAATGTTGATTGATTGCTTCGATCGCCTGCTGACGTGACATGAGGGTATCCTTAAGTGAAAGAGGGCAAGATCTAGGAAAGTGACTCCTGTGATGACAACTAATATACTCGTCAAAGTCGTTTAGACGACAGACTAGGTGCCATAAATTTAAAATCCAAGAGACAAACGCATATGAATTATCAGAAACGCTACGCCCATGTTCAAAAACCCGTTGAAACTTGCGTGGTGGGAAGTGGCGGATTCGGTCGTAGTTTTCTGGCGCAAGGTCTGCGCGTGCCGCTTCTGAACGCTCGTATCGCGGTCGATACCTCGACGGATATTGCGTTAGAAGCGTTGACATCGATCGGCATCGACGCGGTCAATATCGCTGTTTGCACTACTAAGGCAGAAGCCCTGGCTGCCTGGAATCAAGGCAAGTATCTGGCGTGCGCTGACCTGCAAATCGTGTTGTCGCTACCTTTTGATTTAGTGGCTGAGGCGACGGGTCATCCGGAAGCGGGCGCAAAACATTGCCGCCTGGCTATCGAGGCTGGAAAGCATGTCGCACTGGCCTCCAAGGAGGTCGACAGTGTGATCGGTCCAGAGCTTGCGAGACAGGCTCAGCTAAAAGGCAACATCGTCACACCTGTGGATGGCGATCAACCAGCCTTACTGATCGGCTTGATCACATGGGCGCAAACGCTTGGTTTTGAAATCTTGTCGGCCGGCAAATCCAGTGAGTACGACTTTGTCTACGACAGCCAACGCGAAACGATTTATAGCAACGGCTTGGAAATCAACGTCTCGGACTTCGCCAAGCTCTGGGATACGATCCATGCGGCCGAGCCACTTCGCGTGATTCATGCCCGCGCCCAAGCTTGTGCTGCGCTCCCGCAACGCGCGGTGCCTGATTTATGCGAGCTCCTAGTCGTAGCAAACTCGACAGGCATGCACGCAGACACTCCCGCCTTGCATGCGCCCATTTTGCGCGTTCATGAGGTCCCGACATTTTTTGCCTTGCAAGCCGAAGGCGGCATCTTTAACCAAACAGGCGTGCTGGACGTTTTTCATTGCTTGAGAAAACCTGACGAGCTGAGTTTCGCCGGCGGAGTCTTTGTCGTGATTCGCTGCGAACATGAAGAGTCTTGGGCGCTACTCAAAGGCAAAGGGCATCTCTTGAGCACAGATGGCCAAAGAGCGATGGTCTATATTCCCCGGCACTTGCTTGGCTTGGAAGCCGCCACGAGCGTCCTCGACGCGGTCACGCTGGGTGAATCAAGCGGCGCCCAAAAACCCAAACCTGTCTTGGATTTGATCGCTCGCGCGACCAAACCTTTACGCGCGGGTTCAACGCTCGCGATGGGCGGCCACCATCATCTGATCGACGGCGCTCAGGCTGAGCTCATGCGCGCCGCCCCACTCTCGGACAACACGCCAGCGCCTTTTTACCTGATCGCGAATCGTCAGTTAATACGCGATATCGCACCAGGACAAACTATTTGTTATGGGGATGTCAGCATCGAAGCTGATTCAGTACTGTTAACACTTCGTCGACAACAAGACGCCGCCTTTTTCAGTTGACGCGTTTCCTGTCAGCTTTTCTATGGTGGAGAGTACTTTTTAACGGTTTTTTTTTACACAAACCAATCGATAGATCAAGCATGTCTTTACACACGTCTGGTCAAGCGATCTAATAGGTAAGCGCACCTTGATCGGTGAACGCCAACCCATGGAGACATCATGAAAATTATTCAATGCCTTGCAGCGATCGCAACGAGTTTCATCGCCAGCGTGGCTATCGCACAGCCCTATCCCAACAAACCCATCAAAATCGTGGTGCCCTATCCTGCGGGTGGTAATGCCGACATCACCGGACGTGTGCTTGCCAAGAAAATGTCCGATATTTTGAATGTGGCCGTTGTGGTTGAGAACCGCGGTGGTGCCAATGGAGGCATCGGCACCGACGCAGTCGTTAAAGCGGCGCCGGATGGCTATACGCTGCTGCTCGCCGCAAGCGGACCGATTGTGATTAATCCAGTGCTGTATGCAAAGGTTCCTTACGACCCGATCAAGGATTTACGTCCGATCAGCCAAGTACTGACTTTTCAATATGTCTTAGTTGTGCCAACGGCCTCTTCGATTAAAAGTATTCAGGACATTGTGACGCAAGCGCGCAACCAACCCGGCAAGCTCAGCTATGGATCGACAGGCATTGGCGGCGGCGGACATCTGGCCGGCGAAATGTTCGCCATGTCGAGCAACACTCGATTCAACCATGCACCCTATAAGGGCAGTGCGCCCGCATTGGTTGATCTTTTGGGTGGTCAACTGACGTTTACGTTTGATACGGTTTTAACAGCCTCCCCTCTGATCAAGGACAATCGCCTGCGTGCTTTCGCCGTTTCTGGCCCCAAGCGCGCAAGTTCCCTTCCTGATGTCCCGACCATGGCCGAAGCCGGCTTTAAAGATTTTGACGTGACGCAGTTCGTGGGCTTGTTCGCGCCTGCAAAGACCGACAATGCCATTATCCAAAAATTGAATGCCACTGTTGTGCAGGCGGTCAAGGATCCTGAAGTCGTTCAGGCACTGCAAACCAAAGGCGGGAACGATTTGGTTGGCAACTCTCCTGAACAATTTGCCGCGATTATTAGCCGTGAGCTAAAAATGTATGACGCGCTGATTCAAAAAGCCAAAATCAAGCAAGAATAAGTCGTAACATCATTGATAAGAGCATAAGCAAGGCATGAATCTTGCTTCTTCTGATCGATGGCTCATTTGGGCACATCTATCTCTGTGTTTTTTTAGGAACTCTCGTGAAAGTTATCTCTCGTTTTTTCAAGCTCACTTTGGCGGCATTCGCATTGTCCTCC
The DNA here is from genome assembly GCA_044368775.1 of Burkholderiaceae bacterium. Taxonomy (GTDB): domain Bacteria; phylum Pseudomonadota; class Gammaproteobacteria; order Burkholderiales; family Burkholderiaceae_B; genus Zwartia. The sequence goes on along the minus strand of JBILJA010000096.1, from coordinate 5,324 downwards.
ACCTTCGCTGCTGTAACACAAGCGCAGGACGCATACCCATCCAAACCGATTAAGGTTGTTGTTCCATTCCCAGCCGGAGGTGCGACGGATATTCTGACGCGTGCGATCACTGAGAAGCTTGCGCAACGTATCGGTCAATCCGTCATTATTGAAAATAGACCTGGTGCTGGCGCCAACATCGGTGCCGCTACAGTAGCCAAGGCTGCACCCGATGGCTATACCCTGCTGATGGGCTCAATCGGCTCACACTCCATCTCAGTGACTTATCATAAAGATCCCGGCTATAGCTTACAAAAAGATTTGATGCCAATTTCGGCAGCTGGCACGCTGAGCAATATCGTTGTCGTGGGTAACGATGTGCCGGCAAAGAATCTGGCTGAGTTGGTGGCTTATGCCAAAGCCAACCCAGGCAAGCTGACCTGCGGCTCCTCTGGCACAGGTGGGCTCATTCACCTGACCTGCGAAATGTTCAAGTCAGCGGCAGGCATCGATGTGCTGCACGTACCCTACAAAGGCACTTCTTTCATCATGCCGGATCTGATTTCTGGTCGAGTCACAATGGCGCTGGATACGCTACCACCGTATTTGCCGATGCTCAAAGATAAAAAGGTGCGTGCACTGGCGATCACCACCTCTAATCGTTCACCCTTAGCTCCTGATCTACCAACGATCGCCGAATCTGGCTATCCAGGATTTGAATCCGTCGCAAGCTATGGATTTTTTGCTCCAGCCGGCACACCAAAAGCCATCATTGACAAACTCAACAAAGAAATCAATGTTGTATTGCTAGATCCACAGCTCAAAGAAAAGCTGTTGGCACTTGGCATTGAAATCCAAGGCAGCACTCCTGAAGCTCTCCAAGCGTTTGTGAACGGCGAGGTCGACAAATGGGCGCGCGTGATCAAAACGAGCAATATCAAGCCTGAGTAAGGATTGAGACGCGATTTAAAGCTTGATTAAACAGAGCGATTTCGATTTGAGAAATCGCTCTGTTTTTCTCTCAGACTCAGGATGAGAGGCGGCAATAGCAGCAGCCAAGCGATCCGGGTTTGGTAACGGTAGTGCGGCTTGGACAAGGCACCCGTCGCAAAGGCGTTGGCCAACACTCCGGCCCAGATCAAAACAATAAACCCCAGTGCGGTCCAATCGCGCGCCTGCACTGCTCGGTAAAACAAGTACAGACTGAGCAAGAAACCCAGCAACACTGCGTAAGCGCCTACAGCACTCACAAAAGAAACTTTCTCAAGCATGGTTTCCTGAATTTGATGCGCTTTTTTATAACGCTCAAGCTCGGCAGGAGGGAAGAATTTTTCAACGCTTTTTAAAACTGTGATGTCTAGCCAGTCCGAGTGTATGGTATCGCCAAGCTTGACCATCGAAAGCTGCGTCGCGGTATTTTTAATGGCAGACCACAGCAGTGGCATAGGCTGAGTACGCATCGTCAGGCCAACGATTTCAGAGGCCTCGGGTGCCAAACCAATCGGACCGCCTGGATGAGTCCACACCGGGCCTTTTGGATCCCACATAAATACATCACTGTCTTTGGCTAAACGATCTGTCCATGCGCACAAGGTCCAGTTTTTCTCGGTGCAGTACTTCTCCAACACGCTTTTAACATTTCCGTCCGCAGACATGCGTGCCAACATAAATACCGAACCGTAAGGCGATATAGAAACTTTGTTAAAGATATACATCGTAGTGCCAACAAGCGATACCAAAGCAATCACGAGTGGTAATACTGCGTATAGAAAACGTCGCCATCTGAATAGCAAAACGACGCATAAACACGCCGCTGCAATCACCAGATGAGAGAGGTGCACAGCGATCGCCAAAGCCCCAAGCAAACTGACCCAGATGGTCATCGCCCTATTGAGCTGTTTGGAAAATCCCAAAATAAAAATACTGAGCACCACCATGCCAGAAAAAATATCTGGCATCAGCAAAGAAACGAACCAAGAGGCACCGGTCAGGAGCGACAACGCTGCGCACAACAGTAGATGGCGAAGAGGCCTAGCAATGCCAAACACCTGCTGGGTCAACCAAACAAGATGGGAGAGCAAAATCCCTTGAACAAGGACCACACCCCAAAGCGATTGCCAGGCATGGAACGGCAACATCCAGGGGCCATAAATAAATGGCTTGTCCCAGTTGAAGAACCCTGGCGTGGGCTGGTTGATAAAGACGTGGGTATCGCTATAGAGCAGCGGATAGCCATTCCAGAGGGCTGGCCAGACAAATAGGAGGCCCCCAAGAAGAATCGCTAAAAAGCTGAAAGCACGCGAAGACTTGAAAAAGTCCACGCGTCTAAACCAAGCGCTTGAGCCAACCGTGGCGATCAGGCTGCCGTCCGTACTGAATATCAGTGAGTTCTTGACGCAAGGACATCGTCAACTTACCAGCAGGTGCAGACTCATCGCCCGCGATAAAGCCGCGCCCTTTCAGGGCGGCAATTGGCGCCACCACTGCAGCTGTGCCACAGGCAAACGCCTCAACGTAGTCGCCAGACGCCATGCCCTGACGCCACTCGTCAATGGAGATTTTGCGCTCTTCGACCTTGTGACCGCGGTCTTTGGCAAGCTGGATAATGCTAGCGCGCGTGACGCCCTCCAAGATGCTGCCCGTCAAATCCGGCGTCACCAACGTACCGTCTTTTTTCACTAAGAACACATTCATACCACCGAGCTCTTCGAGGTATTTGCCTTCTTGGGAATCTAAAAACAAGACTTGCGAACAGCCGTTTGCATAGGCTTCTTTTTGTGGCAGCAAAGAGGCAGAGTAGTTACCACCACACTTCGCCGCTCCCGTACCACCATGCGCAGCACGAGAATAATCCTCGACCAACCAGATCGACACAGGGGCAACGCCTTTGGCAAAATAAGGACCTACTGGGCTCGCAATCACGAAATAAGCCGCTTTCTGCGCTGCGCGAACGCCAAGAAAGTTTTCGTTTGCGATCATAAAGGGCCGCAAATACAAACTCATATCAGGTGCGGACGGCACCCACGCATGGTCCATCGCGACGATTTGCTTGATCGACTCAAGAAACAAGTCGGTGGGAAGTTCAGGCAAAGCGAGCCGATGCGCGGAACGCTGCATCCGACCCGCATTCACCTCTGGGCGAAAGGTCCACACAGAGCCATCTGCATGACGATAAGCCTTCATACCCTCGAAAATTTCTTGTGCATAGTGAAGCACGGATGCTGCGGGATCCAGCGTTAAGGGGCCATAGGGCTTGACCTGCGGGTCATACCATCCATCCTCGACAGTCCAGTCAATCGAGACCATGTGATCCGTAAAGTATTTACCAAAGCCAGGATTCGCCAGAATCTCTTCCCGCTCGGCAACCGAGCGGGAATGAGATGAGCGCGTCGCTTTGAAAACCAGAGATGTGTTCGCTGTCATGGAGGATGTCAAAGGGTTAAATAGAGGATGGTTAATTATAGCCACGCTGGGAGACTTCACCGACGGCGCAAAGGGACGCGCCTGGGATTACTCTTGACGCTCCTGCAAGCGTCTAAGTAAGGCCTCTTGCTCGCGGCGGGTTTCTTCGATTTCGTGCATCAGGCCATCCATATCGACAGGCGTCGTATCGGCTTCAAAATGTCCTGTTAGCGCATACTCAGGAGTCAATTCTCCCGCCTCGTAGAGTTTCCAGATTTCTTTACCAAAATCACTCGTGAGCAATTCGGGGGCAAACTGTCCAAAATAAACCGCGAGGTTTTGGACATCTCGCAACAACATCGGCCGCGCTTCGTTATTGCCAGCCGCATCAACGGCTTGCGGCAGATCGATAATGACGGGACCGTCAGTCGCCATCAAAATGTTGTATTCGGACAAATCACCATGGATGATTCCCGCGCACAACATTCGAACGACCTGATTAATCAGATAGGCATGACACTCACGCGCACGCTCTGGCGTGAGCTCTACATCATTGAGCCTAGGGGCGACATCGCCCTCTGCGTCGGTCACAAGCTCCATGAGCAACACACCATCCGTGCAAATAAAAGGTTGTGGCACGCGCACGCCCGCATTGGCGAGACGAAACAAGGCATCCACTTCTGCATTTTGCCAGAGCTCTTCTTGCATCTGTCGTCCATAGCGTGTGCCTTTTTCCATCGCGCGCGCCTGACGACTGTTTTTAACTTTACGACCTTCGGTATAAGACACCGCATTTTTAAAACTGCGTTGTTTCGCATCCTTGTAAACCTTGGCACAGCGAATAGAATCGCCGCTGCGAACGACATACACGGTCGCTTCCTTGCCACTCATCAATTGGCTTAATACTTCATCGACCAAGCCCTCTTCGACAAGGGGCTTGAGCCTTAGAGGGACTTTCATCGGTGGGCACGCAAAGCGTCTTCGACCGCCAACGCGACCGCTGACAAACGCGCATCGTCCCCATGCACGGAGGACAGCATCAAGCCTACCGCCAGCTCACCCTCCCGGTGACAGGGCAAACTATAAGAGCAGCCGTCGAGCAAGTTGATGGTGAAGGTATTGCGCAGCATCTGACCATTGGCTTTAAAGAACGCCTCGTCGGAGGCAATCAGTTTTTCAAGCTCGGGCGCGACCGTTGGGACCGTTGGACACATGAGGGCATCATAGCCCTCGATGGCGCGCTCGACACTGGCGATCCAGGCGCGGCGCTTGTCGAGGATAGCGATATATTGTTGTGCGCTGATCGCCGCACCCAGCATGACGCGGGCGGCCACGCGCTGATCAAACTGGGCTTGCGCGCGCGCCAACCGCTCATGATGCACCGCATAAGCTTCGATCGGCGAGAGACCACCAGGAGCGTTGACTTTGGGGATATCCGCGAACTCTGTCATCGGAATCTCAATGATCTGCGCTCCGGCTTCTGACAAAATCGATAAAGACCGGTCAAAAGCCTGCGCGACAGTATTGTCCAAACCATCGAGCACCATCGTTTGTGGAACGGCTAAACGCATACCAGCGATTGGCCGACGACGCACAGGCAACATCGCGCCAGAAAGGACCGCATCAACCGTAATGCAATCCTGAACACTACGTGTCAGGGCGCAAACCGTGTCAAGCGCACGGGAGAGTTCGAGCGCCCCCTCAAGTGGCACGCGCTTTTGCGTGCTCTTAAAACCAACGATTCCGCACAGCGCTGCTGGAATTCGAATGGAGCCACCTGTATCAGAGCCAAGACCGGCGACCGAGAGCCCCAACGCCACCGACACGCCCGCGCCAGAAGAAGACCCCCCCGGTACGCGTGCAATCTTTTGATCTGTAGGATTAACCGGTGTGCCATAGTGGGGGTTGATTCCAATGCCTGAGAACGCAAACTCAGTCATGTT
>JBILJA010000022.1:0-23788 GCA_044368775.1 Burkholderiaceae bacterium | reverse complement strand
GCCGAAGGGCGAATCGATTTTCAGACCACGCATCGCTTCAGCGATTTTCTTACCGTCTGAGCTGTTGGCTTTTTTCATGGCGGCGGTCAAGAAACCGATACCAGCGGCGTTTTGCCAAGACCAGTTCAGAGCAAGCTCTTTGAATTTGGCGCGATAGGCGTCAGACCAGGCTGCGTTCGCGGCAGTGTTGGGGAAGCTGCGCAAATAACGATTACCAGAATGCATATTTGGAGGAACGTTTTTAACTGCAGTCAACACCGCATACTCAGCCAAGTTGGGCGAGAAAAATTGCTTGTCTTTGAACAACGCATAGATGCTGGACTGGTCAATGAACGAGGTCATATCGCCACCCCACAAGCAGGAGTAAACCGCTTGTGGTTTACCTTGCACCATACGTGTGATGTTTTCGCTGTAGTCCGCCTGGAAAAGTTTTGGCCAAACCTGACCGACTATTTCAATATCTTTATTGAAAATTTTGAGGTATTCAAAATACTCCGCGGTCGTGTCGCGGCCATAGGCGTAGTCAGGAGAAATACTCATCCAGCGATTCAGTTTGAGCTTCTTTGCGACTTCGGCACCATACACACCACCCACGATGGCATCGTGAATACCTTGACGTGCGCAGCGGAACGCTGTTGGTACGCGCAGTTTTGGATCGGCCGTCAACGAAGAGGTTTCAGCGCAGGTGTGCACCACCAACACGCCCAAATCTCTGGCGACTTCATGGATGGCAAACGCACCAGAGGAGGCTTCGGCATCCCAAATGATTTCGCAATTATCACCTGTGATCAATTCACGCGCGACACGCGCTGCTTCTTGGGGCTGACCCTTGGAGTCACGCACGACCATTTCGATCATGCGACCGTTCAAGCCGCCAGCAGCATTAAACTTTTCGACCTCCATTGTCACGGCGTTACGCGAAGCAATACCGAGCATCGCAACGCGACCTGACAGAATGGTCGGCATACCGATGCGGATGGGCTTGTTCTGTGCCAGTGAAATCGCAGGTAGACCGAGTGCTGCGATACCAGCGGTGGCTGCTGCGCCTTTTAGCAATTTACGACGCGAAGCGCCTGCCAAACTTTGGGTGTACTTTGTGCTCATGTTGTCTCCAGATGTTGAGGTCATTTTTATAATTGATAAAACTAATATTTTTTTATTTATAACGCACTATGACGATTAGGTTGAGTACCTGTCAACAAAGAGTTGAGTGGGGGAAACCCTAGGTGATGTAATTTGAAATTTCAATCAGGTTTTGATCTGGATCGCGGATATAGACGGAAAGTATTTTTCCCTTGGCCCCTGTACGCTCAACAGGTCCGATTTCAATAGGTACGCCTGCTTCTGAGAGTTCTTGCATGATCACAGAGACTGGCGTCGAAGCAATAAAACACAAGTCTCCCGAGCCTGCGGTTGGTCGCAAAGCCTTGGGGTCATATGTATTGTCGAGTTGATGAAGATTGATCTTTTGCTGACCAAAACCAAGTGCCTTGCGATCTCCCAAAAATGTGATGACTTCGAACCCAAGGAGCTTGGAATAGAAATCACAGGTTTTTTCAAGGCTGGCAACAGTCAGGACGAGATGATCCAGTCGGTCAATGTGCATGGTTGTGACTCCTTGTTGAGATAGGCTAAAGTGTAAACAGGTTTAAATTAAACAACGGATCTCTCGAAACATGACTTCTGCTGCATCGAACACAATTTATTTTCCCGTTGTCGGGTGTGCGGGTCTCGAGCGCCACCAAGCGGCCGACTATCACCAACGCTGGCTTGTGGTGGATGCCGAGGGCCGCTGGCTGAGTGCCGAGCGTTGCGCTGCGCTTTTAAATGTGACGACCGAAATCAAGATGGGCTCATTGGTATTGCGTGCGCCTGGGATGCTGAGAGTGGATATCCCGCTCGACGTGATCGAGGACGATGACAGCGTCAAGCGTACTGTTCAGGTCGGCCAGCAGTCCGTGATCGTGGTGGACGAGGGCGACGTGACAGCAACCTGGATCAGTCATGTCGCAGGTCAGCCTTGTCGCTTGGTCAAGCTGCATCCTGAGGCGCTGCCGGTGGCGTGGCCGCAAGGCTAATCCAAGGCTAAAGCTAAACCCAAGGTCTAAGCTTTGACGGCTTTGGCGTCTGTGAGCTTGTGGTATTTGGCCATCAGTGTTTCTTGACCCTCGTGCCACTGAGGATGTAACTCAATGCAGTCGACCGGGCAGACGACTTTGCATTGAGGCTCATCGTGATGCCCCACACATTCTGTGCAGGCATCTGGATTGATGATGTAAATCGACTCACCCATTGAGATCGCATCATTGGGACATTGTGGTTCGCACACGTCGCAATTGATGCATTCATCGGTGATTTGCAGGGCCATCCTTACCCCTTGTTTGCAGCCGTGCTTTGTTCGCGGCGCTCTTTGGCTTTGGCTTGCAACCAACGCTCGACGGAGGGAAATACAAATTTGCTGACATCGCCACCGAGTTCGGCGATCTCGCGCACGATCGTGCCAGAAATGAACTGATACTGATCCGAGGGGGTCATAAACAGCGTCTCAACCTCTGGAAGCAGATGGCGGTTCATGCCCGCCATTTGAAACTCATACTCAAAGTCAGACACTGCCCGCAAACCACGCACAATCACGCGGCCTTCTTGTTCGCGCACAAAGTCTTTAAGTAAACCCGCAAAGCTTGCGACCTTGACATTAGGATAGTGGCTTAAGACCTCGCGGGCGATTTCTACGCGCTCGTCGACGGAGAAAAAAGGGCTTTTTTTGCGACTATGGGCCACGCCAATCACGACTTGGTCAAACAGGCTGGCGGCTCGGCGCACCAAGTCCTCGTGGCCGCGCGTCATGGGGTCGAAGGTTCCGGGATAAATAGCAGTGATCATTTTTGCGGCGCAACAATTTGAATGAGATGATAGTGTACGGCCCCTGCGCGATCTTGGCGCAATAAGCTGTACCCGTCCGGGGCTAAAACCGGTTTTTCAGCCTCAATATAAACAAGACCATGGGGTTCCAACAAGTCAGGCAATAAAGGCCAGAGGGATTCTAGCCAGTTTTTGCCAAATGGGGGATCAATAAAAATCAAATCAAACCGGGCGGCTTCAAGCCGGTCAAGGACATGCATCGCGTCACCAGCGTGTATCCGCACGGCTTTGGCGCTAATCTTATCTCTCAAAGCACGCAAAGCGGCAACAGCCCGGGGCTGCTGTTCCACCATCTGGACGTGCGCGGCCCCTCTGGAGGCGGCTTCAAAGCCCAACGCGCCGGTGCCGGCAAATAAATCCAGCACACGTTTGTCCGAAAATTCGCCGCCCCAAAAATAATTTAGCCAGTTAAACAATGTTTCGCGTACCCGGTCGGGTGTCGGACGCAAACCCTCGGCGTCGATCACCTCAATGGGTGTTCGACGAAACTGACCGGCCACGATGCGAATATACTTCTTCACTATGTTTCGCTTCTTCAAGAAAAAACCAACGACATCTGAGTCTTCCGTAGAAGATCAGTCGCCCACACTCGCCTCCCTGGAGGTCGAGCATAGCCCGGATCACCCTCCCGCCGGGATGATCGTACCCGAGACGCAGACTCCTGTGACGCCCGCACCTCAGGATCCACCGGCTGCGTCTGCTCAAGAGGCGGCGCCTCCCCCCCAAACTCCGTTCAGACGAAGTTCTTTTGCCGCGGCCTTAGGTGGCGCAGGATCAGTCGGCGTAGTGGCTCCCGTTCTTGAGACTGTAGAGATTTTAGAGCCGCCCATCGCTGAACAGAGCGAGGAAAAGAAAGCCTCCTGGCTTGCGCGCCTCAAAGGTGGGCTCGCTAAAACCGGTCAAAGTATCGGTAGTTTATTTATCGGTGTGCGCGTCGATGAGGCATTATTCGAAGAGCTTGAAACCGCGCTCATCATGGCCGATGCAGGTGTCGAAGCCACCGAACAACTCTTAAATGCGTTGCGCCAACGCGTTAAACGCGACCGCATCGAAGAAGCCGAAGGTGTTCGTCAAGCCTTGCGAGAGGTGTTAGCAGAGCATTTAAAAGTCTTAGAAAAGCCCTTTGATGTTGGGCGCGTCAAACCTCTTGTTGTGATGATCACGGGCGTCAACGGCGCTGGTAAAACGACTTCGATCGGCAAGCTCGCCTATGCGCTGCAGCGCTCTGGTGCGCGTGTGTTGCTGGCTGCCGGTGATACGTTTCGCGCAGCGGCCCGCCAACAGCTCATGGAATGGGGTGACCGCAACAACGTCGATGTGATCGCGCAAGAGGGGGCGGATCCCGCGGCGGTGGCTTTTGACTCCGTGCATGCAGGTCAAGCGCGTGGCATGGATGTGGTCATGGTCGATACCGCGGGACGCTTGCCGACACAGCTTCACCTGATGGATGAACTCAAAAAAATTCGTCGTGTGATCGCTAAGGCAGATCCCACTGCGCCTCATGAGGTTTTGCTCGTCGTCGATGGAAACTCGGGACAAAACGTCTTGGCGCAAATTCGCGCTTTTGATGCGGCCGTGGAACTCACCGGTCTGATTGTGACCAAGCTTGATGGCACAGCCAAAGGCGGCACGTTGGCCGCTGTCGCTGCGGGCAGTCAGGGTGTACGTCCTATTCCTGTTTACTGGATTGGTGTCGGCGAAAAAATCGAAGATCTGCAACCCTTTGTCGCAGCCGAGTTCGCCGCGGCGGTCGTAGGCTAAAGGCGTATCGCGTCGAGGCTCAGCGCCAGGGGGGCGAGGTCTCCGAGAATTTTTTGAATGCCTCGGCGGCTTCTTTGATCAGCGTCGCAAGGCGCGCCTGAATCCAGCCACAGGCAAACCAAGCTTGGGGTTGATCTGTTTTGAGTGATTCGAAAAGTGGTTGTGCCACATACAGATCATTCATTTCGCCCAAAATATCTTGAACAGTGGCTAATTGTTTGCGGTAGATGGACAAGTTTGATTCGGGAAAAAGAGACTCGCAAAATTGCAAGGCGTAGCGCAGTCGTTTAGATTTTTTGCGAAGCGCGTGTTGTTGCTCAATGCCAAGCGTTTGAAAAATCAAACCGTTTCGCACAATCTGTTGATGCCATTTATTAAGTTTTTTGATCAAGAGAGGTTTGAGCGCAGGCAAGCGCTCGGGCCGGACTGCACGAGGAAATTCAAAATCAGTGCTAGATGCGTTGATGGTTGCAGCTGTCGACCCTAACAAGGAATCTGAGGTGATCGCATGGATGGTGCATTGCGCGAGCGTATCGAGCAGCCAAGATTGAAAGTCCGTGCTCGCCACGTTTTGTGCGCTTGAATCCTGACGAGGCGATGTTGGTAAGACTAACGGGGGCAGGCCAGCGACGGCTAGCAAAGGAAGGATGGATTCTTTTAGGACGTCCTCGTCTCGCGTGCCGCCGAGTAGTGAAAAATACGTGTTGATTTTCTGACGATGTTCGGGGGAAGGAAGCTCGGTCAGTCCATCGAAAAATGACCAGGCCGAGCGCAGTCTGCGGATACCTACACGCAGTTGATGCACATGCTCGGGCGTGGCGGCTCGACAAATCCCTGCCGTGTCGACCTCACATAGCACCGCGGTGTTGCGCACAATATGCTCGAGGCATTCATTCGTGACGACTGCCAGCGCCTGAGCCGCATCACGCCCCTTGATCACGGTCGCTAAGTCAATCGACGCTGCGCTTCGATGTTTCCAAAAGTCAGCCACCTGTTGCGCCCTGTCCTGGGCTTGTTGCGCCACTGCAGGGGTGTCGCGGGTATCTTGCGTCTCAAGCGCGGCGAGTGTTTGGGCCAGTTGCGCGAGTCGGTCACCACGCTCCGCCTTGCTTCGAAAGTCAAGAATCAGACCGAATCTCTGTTGCCATGTTCGACCAGTTTCAAAAACCGCATCAAGTTTTCCGCGCTTGAGTTCAAATTCAACTTCTGAAATGGGGAGTTGCAAGGTGCCTGCACGCAACCAGCCTCGATCAAAGGCAAGCTCGACCACGCCTGAGCGCGTGCGGATATCGCGCATGAGTCTTTGCACATCCGTTTCGTAACAGACCTGTAAAGGTTCGGTCAGGCTCGACAGCACATCCCCGACGGGTGTGCCTGCGTAGATAGTCAGATCCAAGGTCGCATTTGGCCGGTCTTGATTGATCTCAATCCGGGAGAGGCTGTGTTCGCCGGGCATTTTGAGTGTTTGCACCCATTGGTCACCCTCGAGCCTGAGCCTGAGTGCAATGCGCGCGCGCACAAGCGCACGAGAAGGCGTGTCGAAATAGAGGGCTCTGAGCTGAATGTCAGAAAATTTAGCGCGCTTGACGGCTTTCTCGACATGGACTTGTACATCGACGGGCACGTTGAGCTTGAGCTCTTGTTCTGACATCGTCATCCCTCCAGAAAAAGGTCCTTGAGTGTTGGCCGTGAAGCGAGGCCGAAGCTTATGATTTAAACCCTTTTGCTCGTAGGATGTGTTGAGCCAGATCAACAAAACCTGCGCCACCTTTTGAGGGCGTCACAAACTTCGGGGGGTGCTTTAAGCGGTGAAGCTGACTTTGAATATTCGCAACACCGACGGATAAATCGAAAAATTCGAACATGGGCTCATCGTTTGGGGAGTCGCCGATAAAGAGTGCAGTCGCCAATTGCTCCTGAAGCTTCAGGCCGAACTCTCTTGCAAACAAGGTCTGAGTCATAGACAGTTTGTCATAGTTGCCAAACCAGCCGTTCACGTGAATCGAACTGACTTTGGCTTGCGCGCCAGCCTCTTGAAACAGACCCACGATCCTTTGTACCTCTAATTCATCCAGAGGGGGAACATCCTCGCAAAAATCAATCGCTAAATCAGCCTCGCGGTAGTGTTGATCGGAGGCAAGCCCGCAGCCAGGGACGGCGCTGAGAATGCGCGTCGAGAGTTCATTTAATTTTTGGCGATTAATCCGTCGCTGCGCAGCCTCAGCAAAGTGATGGGTGAGCATTTTCTTGGCGAGACGGTCGTAACGCATATAAAAAGCACCGTTTTCACCCACGACGGCAAAAACGGGCCACATTCTGGCGATATGGTCACACCAACCGGCGGGCCGTCCAGTAATCGGGATGACGATCATCCCCGCCTCAGTCAGCTGTTCAAGAGCCGTATAGGCGTGACTGGTCAAGCGACCCTCGGTCGTGATCGTGTCATCAATATCGCTCAAAACAAAGCGAATATTGGCGGCCTGCTGAGCAGAAAGGTCTGTGAGCGGATGCATATAACAAGGATTCTACGTGTGCATTGTTACAGGGATTCTATAATAGGTGTTTACACGCGCTTCTATTAAACGTCACTATGCCTGCCAAACTTTCCTCCGTTTCGCCGCTCAATGCCGATCTTGCGGCTGCGATATCCCCGGTCGCTGAGATCATTTCTGAGCTCAAAATGGGGCGTATGGTGATTTTGGTCGACGAAGAAGATCGTGAAAACGAAGGCGATCTCGTCATGGCGGCTGAGTTCGTCACACCCGAAGCGATCAATTTCATGGTGACGCATGGTCGAGGACTGGTTTGCCTGACACTCACCGAAGAGCGTTGCCGCCAGCTCGAGTTGCCGTTGATGTCCAATCGCAATGGTACGCCCTACGGTACCAATTTCACGGTCTCGATTGAGGCTGCGGTGGGCGTGGAAACGGGCATTTCAGTGGCGGATCGTGCAAGAACGATTCGAGTTGCAGTGGCACGGGATGCCAAACCGACTGATCTCGTCCAGCCAGGGCATATTTTTCCCCTGCGTGCCGTGCCAGGTGGTGTCTTAGTGCGCGCGGGTCATACCGAGGCGGGCTGCGATCTAACTGCGATGGCTGGCTTGACGCCTGCGGCAGTGATTTGTGAAATTTTGAAGCCGGACGGCACGATGGCGCGTCTGCCCGACTTGATCGAGTACGGTCAGACCCATCAGTTGAAAATCGGCACGATTGCCGATCTCATTCAGTACCGCAACGAACACGAGTCTGTGATCGAGCGCATCAGCGAGCGTCGCATCAAGACGCCATGGGGCGAGTTCAATATGATTGCTTACCGCGATACGGTGGCGGGCAATCCACACTTGGCCTTGGTGCACGGTCAAGTCGACCCCGCCCGCGAGACTTTGGTTCGTGTGCATGAGCCGACCTCGATCCTTGATTTAATGGATGTGCAGAGCCCTGGCCATAGTTGGGGCGTCGCAGAGGCACTCCAGGCGATCCGCGGCAGCGAAGCCGGTGTGATGGTGTTTCTCAATTGCCAAGGCTCAGCCAGCCAGTTGTTCGATCAAATTTCTGCCTCGCAAGGCGATATGCCTGTGCCAGTCAAGCGTGAACCGGGTCGCATGGATTTGCGCACCTATGGCATGGGCGCGCAAATTTTGCGCGACCTAGGCGTAGGCCAAATGCGTTTGCTTGCGCGTCCCCGAAAGATGCCCAGTATCATGCCGGGCTTCGGTCTCGATGTCACCGGTTACGATCACACTCCTCCCACCCGCAACACATAGGAAGCACATCATGAGCCCATATACCCTGACCCCCGACATGAATGGCGAGGGCCTGCATATCGGAATTGTTCGTGCCCGTTTTAACGAAGACATTGGTCTGATCGAGCTCGATGCTTGCCTCCAAGAGCTTGAAAGCTTGGGCGTCGACGAACGCGACATTATGGTCGTGACAGTTCCGGGCGCACTGGAGTTGGGTGTGACCTTGGCGCGTATGGCCGAAACCTTCGAGTTCGATGCTTTGATCGCCCTAGGCGCTGTGATTCGCGGTGAGACCTATCATTTCGAAATCGTCAGCAACGAAAGTGCCTCAGCGATTGCGCGCGTCGCGCTCGAAACAGGCATCCCCGTTGCGAACGGTGTTTTGACCACCGAAACAGACGAGCAGGCCGAAGCCCGTGCTGCGGATAAAGGCCGTGATTGCGCACAGTGTGCGGTCGAAATGGCAAATTTAGTCGCAGCACTCGAGCCCGAAGCCGATGACGACGAAGAAGACCAAGAGGATGACGATCTTGAACAAACCCCAGCAAGACGCTAATTCGCCCGCAATGCCTCCACGCAGCGCGCGACGTCGCGCGCGCGAGTTGGCATTGCAAGGTCTCTACGCCTGGCTCGTGCGGGATACGGAAAGCTTGCAAGATGCCGGAGAAATCGAAGCCCATCTGCGAGACGAGGACGAGTTCGATCAGGCCGATGTTGTGTGGTTTCAGACTTTGTTGCACGGCGCGATGCGTGAGGCTCCCGCTTTACGCGAAAAATTTGCGCCCTTCGTGGATCGTCCTCTCGCCGAGCTTTCGCCGATTGAGCACGGCATCTTGCTGATTGGCAGCTTTGAGTTGATCCACCAGATCGACGTCCCTTATCGCGTCTCGATTAACGAAGCGGTCGAGCTGGCTAAATCTTTTGGCGGCACGGATGGTTTCAAGTTCGTCAACGGTGTGCTGGATAAGCTGGCCGCCGAGGTTCGCAGCACAGAGCTTCGGGCAGCAGCCCGGCGCTAGGCACGCATGCGAGCGTGACAATCGTGAAAATCGTGACATCTGAATTCGATCTGATCTCTCGCTTTTTCAAACGTCCCGTTCCCGCCGGGATGCTGGGCGGGGGCGACGATTGCGCCTTGTTACGGATCACGCCCGGAATGGAATTGGCGACGAGCAAGGATTTGTTGCTCGAAGGCAGACACTTTTTCCCCAACGTGGATCCCTACACGCTCGGCCATAAGTCTCTGGCTGTTAGTTTGTCTGATTTGGCTGCGATGGGAGCGAAGCCTGTTGCATGTTTGCTTGGTCTTGCATTGCCGTCCTTTGATGAAGCTTGGGTCGCGCGTTTCGCGGATGGGTTTTATGCTCAGGCGGATCTGCATGGCTGTGCGTTGATTGGTGGTGACACCACGCGCAGCGAAAGCGGAGTCGCCATCAGTGTGACGGTCTTTGGCGAAGTCGATCCTGCACAGACCATGCGTAGAAATGCCGCGCGTGTGGGTGACGACATTTGGGTTTCTGGTCAGCTCGGTGCCGCTGATGTGGCTTACCGACTGCTGGCGGGCTCGTTGATCGATGAAAGTCCTCTTGCAAAAAAATCACGGGGACTATTTGGTTTGGATGGCTCCTTGCTGGAGCAAACGCGCGCTGCCCTTGAGACGCCGAGCCCTAGAGTATTTTTGGGTCGTCGCCTCGCTGCGCATGTCCATGCTGCGATCGACATTTCTGATGGTTTGCTTCAAGATTTGGGTCATATACTTCAGGCAAGTGGGGTCGGTGCGCGCGTCGAGGAGACACTGTTGCCCATGCACCCCGCACTCCAGTACCTTTCCCGTGCAGACCAGCGCCGTGCTGCCTTGGCGGGAGGGGATGTGTACGAGTTGTGTCTGACGGCGGCGGTAGATCAGCGTGAAAACATCGAGCGTATCGGGTTAGAGGCAGGCGTCGCGCTCTCGCGTATTGGTCAAGTGGTCGCTGGAACTACCCTACAGGTTTTCGACGAAGCAGGGCAGTTGATCCATCCTCTGCCGCAAGGCTTTGACCATTTTCGGGACTGAGATGACGAGCGTTTCAACACGGCACCGCACGACCTGGCCGACGTTGCGCTGGGTATTTTCTGCGCCAGCGCGGATTTTGATGTTTGGCTTTGGCTCTGGCTTGATTCGCCCAGGTTCCGGAACCTGGGGGACCTTGTTGGCTTGGTTGCTCTGGATCTTAGTCGCGCCCGGCGCGAACGATCTGGCGATCGGTATTTTTTTATTGTTGTGTTTTGTTTATGGCTCTTGGGCGGCTCAACGTGTGAGTCAGTCGATGGGCGTCCAAGATCATGTTGGCATTGTTTGGGATGAATTTGTCGCCTTCTGGCTGGTGTTGTGGCTGGTGCCTGGATCGCTGTTGGCCCAAAGCGTGGCCTTTGTTCTCTTTCGATTTTTTGATACGGTTAAACCGCCGCCTATCCGTCAAGTCGATGCGCGTTTCAAGGGAGGCGTTGGCGTGATGCTGGATGACGTGCTTGCCGCCTTTTACACGCTCATCGTGATGGCCCTGATTGTGCACTTCGGTCCCGCGACGTATTTCTCCTAATCCCAGTTTTTAGAGATCCAATATGCAAAACGATACGCGCGCTCTCGCCACTCAATTGGGTCAGTTACTCCTGGCGCGTCAAGGATGGCTAGCGACTGCCGAGTCTTGTACTGGTGGACTGTTATCGGGTGCCGTGACGGCCATACCGGGATCAAGCGGCTGGTTTGATCAGGGCTGGGTGACTTATAGCAATCGTGCCAAACACGCACAACTCGGTGTCGCACGCGAAACGCTAGATACGTTTGGCGCTGTGAGCGAAGAGGTCGCTCGCCAGATGGCGGCCGGGGTGTTGGCCATGGCGCCGCGCGCCACGCTTGCGCTGACCACGACAGGTGTGGCCGGCCCAGGGGGTGGCACAGCCAGCAAGCCCGTTGGCTTGGTGTGGTTCGGGTTTGCCCAGCGCGCACCCTCGGGCGTGATCGTGCACGCGGTTTCTCAAATGTTTGAGGGTGATCGTGATGCTGTTAGAGATGCGTCCGTAGTGTATTCACTGCGCTCGGCCTGCGCCTTGCTTGCTTGACGCATCTATCTGTGCGCATTGATGGCGTCACGTGTTTCTTTGGCAACGGCGGCAGCGGCCTCAGTCCAGTGACCTTTGCCTGTGGCGTACAAAATCGCGCGTGAGGAGTTGATCATCATGCCGGTTTTTTGTGCATTACAGCCCGCGGCGCAGGTGGCGGCAATGTCGCCGCCCTGAGCACCGATGCCAGGGACTAAGAGTGGAACGCTATCTCCAATCGCTTTGCGAACAGCGGCAAGTTCATTTGGAAAGGTTGCGCCGACGACGAGTCCACACTGGCCTGTTTTGTTCCACTTATTGGCGACCAAGTCGGCGACACGCAAATACAAAGGCACGCCATCCGTCATCAAAAATTGCAAGTCCGATCCGCCTGGGTTGGATGTGCGGCACAACACGATGACACCACGATCTTCCCATTCGAGATAGGGTTCTACAGAGTCGGCGCCCAGATACGGGCTGACCGTCACCGCATCGGCACCGTAGCGCCCAAAGACCTCTTGTGCATACTGCGTGGCCGTCGCGCCAATATCGCCTCGCTTGGCATCGAGCACCAAAGGCAGGTGAGGGTAGTTTTCTCTCAAGTACGCGCAGAGGTCCTCAAGTTGACGCTCGGCTCCGACCGCTGAGAAATAGGCGATTTGGGGCTTGTACCCACACACAAAGGGTGCGGTGGCGTCGATAATTTGTTTGCAAAACTGAAAAATCCCGTCTGGCTTGCCCTTGAGCTCGGCCGGCATGCGGGTCAAGTCGGGATCGAGTCCCACCATCAAGAGGGATTGGGAGCTTGCCCAGGCGGCATTGAGTTTTTGAATAAAAGACATGTCGGGATTGTGCGTATGGGATGCAAATAAGGAAATAAACGCTATTAGAGCCTAAAAATAAATCCAAGCTAGATAAAGTTAAACCACTTGTTGATCAGTAGGGTCAACCAAAGGACACCCGCTGAAAGCAAACTGAGGAAAACCGCTGCGCTCCCGAGATCTTTGGCACGCCCGATCAGTTCGTTGTTTTCTAGCGTGACGGCGTCCGCGACGGCTTCGATTGCAGAATTCAGGAGTTCTACGATTAATACCAGTACCAAGGAACTGAGCAGCAAGATGATCTGGATCGCGTCCTGACCGACCCAAAACGCAACCGGTGTCATAAGTAGCACCAACAAGAGTTCTTGTCTAAAAGCTGCCTCATAGCGCAGCGCAGCACGAAGCCCGCTCCAGGAATAGCTGGCTGCCTTAAAAACTCTGCCAATGCCGCCTTTACTTTTGTGTTGCGAGGGATGTGAGGACATGATTGCGAACTTGGTTTATAAATGATGGCCGCCTGACGGATTCAGGCTTCTCAATTCATTTTCGGAAGATAGCACACCATGCCAATGCTCAACGTTCAAATTCTGCAAGGCCACAGCGCTGCCAAAAAAACGGACTTGCTGAAAAAGCTGACGCAGTCCGTGGTGGACAGCATCGGGGCGCCCTTGGCCTCGGTCAGGGTCGTCTTACAAGAAATCCCTGCCGAGCATGTCATCGTGGCGGGTGAGATTGGCAAGGAAATGGTCATGATCACGGTGGGTTTGATCCGTGGACGCACCGAGGATCAAAAGGCCGCGGTCATTGCGGCCATGTTCGAGGCTACTGAGCAAGCGATTGGTGTCTCCAAGCAAAACATCCGTGTCATCTTGTTTGATCGTCCTGCAACGGATTTTGGGGTTGCGGGTGGCATTACAGCCAAGGCCGCTGGTCGTTAATTTTTTATCTTCACTGAATTCTTAAGGTTTTTCATCATGTCGAGTGTTCTCCAATACGATCAAGACGATCTGGGTGTCGTGACCCTCACCCTCAATCACCCAGAGACGCGTAACGCGTTGACGGGTACGGGCATTGTCGAGGCGATGCTTGAGGCGTGCCACCGCATTGAACATGATCCGAGCGTGCGCGCTGTCATCATTACGGCAAATGGGCCGATTTTTTCTTCGGGTGGCAAAATCGACGAGATGGAGCGTCAAATTGGCTCTGGTTTTGGCTCTGAGGTTTTGCGTCAGGAGTATCGCCAGGGTATTCAGCGATTGCCTCTGGCGATCCATCAGATTGAGGTGCCGACGATTGCGGCGGTCAATGGCCCCGCGATTGGTGCGGGCTGTGATCTAGCGTGTATGTGTGATTTACGGATTGCGTCTGAAAATGCGACCTTTGCCGAGAGTTTCGTTAAGGTCGGTATTGTGGCGGGCGACGGTGGCGCTTGGTTTTTACCGCGTGTGATCGGTATGGCGCGCGCGGCCGAGATGTCGTTCACAGGCGAGGCGATCGATGCGAAAACCGCCTTAGACTGGGGCATGGTCTCGCGTGTCGTGCCAGCCGAGGAGTTGTTATCGACGGCGCAAACCTTGGCGCGCAAAATGGCGGTCAACTCTGCGCCTGCGGTACGGATGACCAAACGTTTGTTGCGCGAGGGGCAGACGTCGTCTTTGTCTAATTTGTTGGAGTTGTCGGCGGCTTACCAGGCGATAGCGCACAAGACGGCGGAGCATGCGAAGATTGTCGGTGACTTTATGGCGGCCAAGGCAGCTCGACGAGCGGCGCGAAAGTAGTTTTTTCGACAGACTCGTTGCAGGCAAGTGGAGTGATTGAAGCTTTGCTCAGCAAAACTCAACGCTCCGATTGCCGCGGAGACAGCGCTGAATGATTGTTTTTTTTGGCTTCATCGCGTTCCGGAAACCTGGGGTGTTTGATTTTGCTGAGCAACATTCAAAGCACCCCATTTTCCTTCAAACTGAGAAAACTTGACGAATTAATCGTCCCTGGACTTGAAATCCTCAAAACAACCCCTATAATTAGCACTCAACTGTAACGAGTGCTAACAATCCTCTTGCAGTCTTTCCCACAACCTATTTTTGTATATAACAGGAGTTCTACATGGCCCTGCGTCCCCTGCACGATCGCGTGATCGTCAAACGCCTGGACAACGAGCGCAAAACTGCCTCGGGCATCGTCATCCCTGAAAGCGCCGCTGAAAAGCCCGATCAAGGTGAAGTGCTAGCTGTTGGTCCCGGCAAACAAACCGAAGACGGCAAAGTCCTGAAAATGGACGTCAAAGTTGGCGACAAAGTGTTGTTCGGCAAGTATGCCGGCCAGACAGTCAAAGTCGACGGCGAAGAAGTCCTCGTCATCCGTGAGGAAGAAATCCTCGCGGTTGTCCAGTAAACAGAACACAAGAAGGAAAGATAAATGGCTGCCAAGCAAGTTTTATTCGGCGATGACGCACGCGTCCGTATCGTCCGTGGCGTAAATATTCTCGCCAATGCAGTGAAAACCACACTCGGCCCAAAGGGTCGTAACGTTGTGCTCGAGCGCTCTTTCGGTGCCCCAACCGTCACCAAAGACGGCGTGTCGGTCGCTAAAGAAATCGAACTCAAAGACAAATTTGAAAACATCGGCGCACAGCTGGTCAAGGAAGTTGCTTCCAAGACCTCCGACAACGCTGGTGACGGTACAACCACCGCAACTGTGTTGGCCCAGTCGATCGTTGTTGAAGGCCTCAAGTACGTGGCTGCCGGCATCAATCCAATGGACCTCAAGCGCGGCATCGACAAGGCTGTGATCGCGGCTGTTGCTGAGCTCAAAAAGCTCTCCAAGCCATGCACCACGACCAAAGAAATCGCTCAAGTCGGTTCGATCTCGGCTAACAGCGACTTCTCAATCGGCCAGATCATTGCTGACGCAATGGACAAAGTCGGCAAAGAAGGCGTCATCACTGTCGAAGACGGCAAGTCACTCGACAATGAACTCGACGTCGTCGAAGGTATGCAGTTTGACCGTGGCTACCTGTCACCTTACTTTATCAACAACCCTGAAAAGCAAGTGTCAGCGTTGGAAGATCCCTTTGTTCTGATCTACGACAAGAAAGTCAGCAACATTCGCGATCTGCTCCCAATTTTGGAGCAAGTCGCCAAGTCGAGCCGTCCTTTGTTGATCGTGGCTGAAGACGTCGAAGGCGAGGCTTTGGCCACGCTGGTCGTCAACAACATCCGCGGCATCCTCAAGACCACAGCCGTCAAGGCGCCTGGTTTTGGTGACCGTCGTAAAGCGATGCTCGAAGACATCGCCATCCTCACCGGTGGTACGGTCATCTCCGAAGAAACAGGCATGTCGCTTGAGAAAGCAACATTGGCTGAACTCGGTCAAGCAAAGCGTATCGAAGTCGGCAAAGAAAACACCACCATCATCGACGGTCATGGCGATGCCAAGTCAATCGAAGCACGCGTCAAGCAGATCCGTGTTCAGATCGAAGAAGCAACGTCTGACTACGATCGTGAAAAACTGCAAGAGCGCGTGGCCAAATTGGCCGGCGGTGTTGCCGTGATTCGCGTCGGTGCTTCGACCGAAGTCGAAATGAAAGAAAAGAAGGCACGTGTCGAAGACGCACTGCATGCAACCCGCGCAGCCGTCGAAGAAGGTATCGTTCCTGGTGGTGGCGTTGCGTTGATTCGCACACGCGCTGTGGTGGCCTTGGTTAAGGGCGACAACGCCGATCAAGACGCTGGTATCAAGCTTGTCTTGCGTGCCATCGAAGAGCCTCTGCGTACCATCGTGGCGAATGCTGGTAGCGAGCCAAGTGTTGTGGTCAATAACGTTGCGAATGGCAAGGGTAACTACGGCTTTAACGCCGCCACCGGCGAGTACGGTGACCTGGTCGAGCAAGGCGTGTTGGATCCAACCAAAGTCACACGTACAGCTCTGCAAAATGCAGCCTCCGTTGCCAGCTTGTTGCTGACAACAGAAGTCGCTGTTTGCGAACTCGCCGAAGACAAGCCAGCAGCCGGCGGTATGGGTGGTGGTGATATGGGCGGAATGGGCGGTATGGGCGGAATGGGCGGTATGGGCTTCTAAGTCCACATCGTCATCCTTGGGACTTGTCTCGGGGAGCGCTTGTCCAACCCTCGGAGAAATCCGGGGGTTTTTTTATGGATGAAACACACATTTGGTAGGTTTTGCGCGGCGTGCGTTGAGCATGATGGCGGACATGACGGCGGGCTCGCTCCCGAGTATGCTTGGCGCTGATCGGTTATACCCACAGAGCATGATGTGAAACGGAGAGTTGTGAATGAGTGAAAGCGGACAAGTGCGAACAGTTTGGACGGAGTTGGAGCTTACGGCATTGGCGATCCGTGCGTTTCAGGGTCTCGGGCTGACACAAGCAGATGCAGCAGACGTTGTTCGCGTCTTAGTTTTGGCTGATTTATTCGGCTTGAGCACTCACGGTTTGTCACGTGTAGAGTCCTATGGTGACCGTTTGATGGTCCAAGGTATCCGAGCTCAACCAAAGATCTCGGTAGAGTCCCCCGCACCTGCACTCAGACTCGTGGATGGCGATAACGGGGTCGGTCCTTTGGTGGGCATGCATGCGTTGCGCGCCGCGATGGACGCGGCGAGTCAATACGGTATTGGAATGGCGTTCGCGCGTGGCAGCAACCATTTTGGACCGATCTCTCCTTATTCCCTGATCGCCGCCCAAGAAGGCTTCGCCAGCATCATCGGCAGTAACGCGACCACCACGATCGCCCCTTGGGGTGGCAGCGATGCCCGTTTAGGTAATAGCCCTTTGGGTTTCGGTGTCCCCAATCCGGGTGGTCAACCTTTTTTGCTTGATATGGCGATGAGCGTGGTGGCACGCGCCAAAATCCGTAACGCGTTTAAGCGCGGCGAGGCCATCCCAGATACGTGGGCAACCGATGACAAGGGTAGGGCAACGACTGACCCTAAGGCCGCGCTAGATGGCTTTTTGCAACCGATTGGGGGACATAAGGGCTATGGACTGGCACTCATGGTTGATATGTTTGCAGGACTGTTGTCTAACGCTGCTTACCTGACGCACGTCAAATCCTGGGTCGATGCACCGGATGAGCCGCAAAACCTAGGGCACTTTTTTATTTTGATCAATACCAAAGTGTTAGGGTCACCTCAGTGGTTGAGCGATCGCATGATGGACTTTGCCTCGATCTTGCATGATAGCCCCCCTGCAGTTGAGGGACGCCCAGTCATTATGCCAGGCGAAATTGAACTGAAAAAAATGGCGCAACAGCAGGTCGCTGGGATCACGTTGGATCCAGCGGTCGTCAAACTTTTGCAAGAGCATGCAGCCAAGGTTTCGTAAAAAATACTAGAGGAGACATTTGTGCACGAATGGACTTGGTTATGGATACCCGCAACGATTTTTGCGGCAGCGGCTCAGGCTGGACGCAATGCGATTCAGAGAAGTTTGACTGAGCAGCTTGGTACGCTGGGCGCCACTCAGGTTCGATTTCTGTATGGGTTTCCGTTTGCTGTGCTTTTCACTGCGATCGCGCTGATCGTTACCGGTTCAGTCCTGCCAAAAATGGACTTAAGCTTTGTATTGTTTGTATTGGCGGGGGCGCTGTCACAAATCGCTGCAACGGCTTTGATGCTCGCCGCGATGCGACAGCGTGCGTTTGTTGTAGTGACTGCGTGGACAAAAACGGAGCCTGTCCAAGTCGCACTTTTTGGTCTGGTCGTGTTGGGTGATCGAATCTCTATTTTGGCAATGGTGGCAATCATCATTGCAACGGTGGGCGTGACCATCATGGCGCGTAAGCCAGGCACCACTGCACCTGAAGAGTCTTCATGGAAGCCGGCCGCCTTGGGCTTGCTTGCAGGCGCATTTTTTGCGATTGCCGCAGTGACATTTAGGGGAGGCATTCTTGCTTTGGGTGAGGCGCACTTCTTTGTGCGAGCCTCATGGACACTGACTTGCGGCTTGGGCGTGCAGACGATTTTGCTTGCCGCATGGATGATGAGTTTTCATCGAGAGGCTTGGATCAAGTGTCTTAAGGCTTGGCGTATTTCAATTTGGGGAGGCTTGCTTGGCGCCTCCGCGTCGCAAGGTTGGTTCTTGGGTTTCGCCTTAACGGCCGCCGCTAACGTACGAACCTTGGGCTTGATTGAGGTTTTGTTTGCCCAACTACTATCGTGGCGCGTATTTCTGAGTAAAAGCTCCAAGCAAGAGACCTTTGGTATTGTCCTGATTGTGATCGGCGTGGCGTGCTTGCTTCTTTCTACGGGTTAAGTTGCCATCAAAAAAGGCTCTACTAGAGCCTTTTTACTTGCGGTCTGCTTTTGCTGACTACTTGTTCTGACTATTGCAAGAGAGGTAGACGCTTTGTTGCCGTATCGGCAGCAGGCGTTCCTTTGTAGTCCTTGACAATACGTTGGAGAGTCGTTTTCGCACCAGCACGGTTGTTCAACTCAATCTGGGAGCTCGCCACCATCAGCAATGCATCCGCAGCACGTGGTTCAGTAGGAAATTTTTGTACCATGGCTTGAAGCGTTGTAATCGCACCCTTGAAGTCCTTCATTGCAAAACGGCTGCTGCCTAGGTAAAACTGAGCGGTCGGTGCGAGTTTGCTGTCTGGATATAGCGTCAAAAATGCAGTGAGGTTTTGAACGGTTTCTTTGTACTGGGCTTTGCGAAAGGATTCGATCGATTGCTCGAAAGCCGCTTGTTCGCGAGGATCTTGAGAGCGTGGATCGGCAGGACGACCACCGGCGGCGCCACCCGCACCCGCTGGACGACCGAGCTGCTCGAGGTCGCCACGTAAGCGAACAATTTCTTGACCGAGTGCTTCGATTTGGTCTGAGAGTTGAATACGTGCGCGCTGATTCGCCTCGTTCATCGTGCGAATTTGCTGACGTAAATCGAGAATGGCTTTGCGTGCTTCATCATCTGTAAACGCGAGTGCAGACGGGCTCAGCAGCACGCTACTCATTAGTACGAGACATGAACTGACGCAACGCCAGGAAAGGGTGTTGGTGCGCATAAAATTCACTCCTTTAACAACAAAGCGGCCCTTGGCCGCTTTGTAACAGACCAAACTAATTGATCAGTTTAACGCTTGTAGTTGAAGTCAGCACGACGGTTTTCCGCATAGTCTGCTTCAGAGTCACCCAAGGCTTTGGGTTTTTCTTTACCAAAGCTAATAGTTTCAACTTGCGTGTCGGGGACACCAATCAATGTCAGCATACGACGAACAGCTTCGGCACGACGCTGGCCGAGTGCCAAGTTGTACTCGGCACCACCACGCGCATCCGTGTTGCCTTCGATGACAACGCGTTGCTGAGGTGCGCTCACAAGGTACTTGCCATGCGTATCAACCAGTGAGCGGTATTGATCACTGACTGTGTAGCTGTTGTAGTCAAAATAGACTGAACGCTGCTTAGCCAGAATGCTTTGTGGGTTGAACGGGTCTAACACGCCCGAACCATCCGCACCGCTTTTACCGGCTTGGTCGTCCAGAGAAACAGAGCTACAAGCAGCCAGGCCGGCGGCGAGTGCAGCAATCGTCACAACTTTAGCGATACGCGATCTCATGATGTTTACCTTAGAGAGAAATTCAAATAACTAAATACAAAAATGTTAACTAAACTTTTTAAAACTATTTAAAACTATTTATTCGTGAAGGGACCCCAAGTCGGTTCACGAATTTCACCATTCAAAACCGATAGCGTCTGACGCACACGTCCATCACTTGAAACACCAGCAAGAACACTGCGACCACCTTGATTTGCAGCGTAAAGGACTTGCATGCCATTCGGCGCAAAACTCGGTGATTGGTCATCCCGACCTTGCGTTAAGAGCGATTCGGCACCACTCGCCAGATCCAACGACGCGACTCGATAAGAGCCGTCACGCCGTGTTACCGATAGCAGGGTTTTCCCATCAGGAGAAACCCTAGGTGATATATTGTAACTGCCATTGAAGGTGACGCGGCGAGGTTCGCCACCTTGAGCGCTCACTGAGTAGATTTGTGGGCTGCCGCTGCGGTCACTGGTGAAATAAATTGTATTGCCATCAGGGCTATACGATGGCTCAGTATCAATCAAGGGCGAGCGAGTCAGGCGACGCAGATTTCCGCCATCAGTGGAATTAACTAAATAAACCTGAGATAACCCATCTCGAGTGAGCACGACAGCCAAGGTATTGCCGTCAGGCGACCAGGCTGGCGCCGAGTTGTTGCCTTTGTAGTTGGCCACTGGAAAGCGCTTGCTTGTCGCAAGTTGGTGAACATAAACAACGGGTTTGCCAGACTCAAAGCTCACGTAAGCTAGGCGCGAACCATCGGGTGACCAGGCAGGAGAAATAATGGGCTCGCCAGAGCGCAGGGCGACTTGGGGATTTTGACCATCGGCGTCCGCGATTTGGAGCTCAAAGGTTTTTCCACGCTTTAAAACATAAGCAATGCGTGTAGAAAATACGCCTCGTATCCCAGTGATTTTTTCGTAGATGCGATCGGCGATCTGGTGCGACATGCGACGCAATTCTTTTTCGCTGCCGACAATCGTGATCTCGTCGAGCGAACCGCGTTTGACCGTATCGCCCAAACGATATTTGACTTCGAAGCGATCGCCATTGCGCGTCACAGTGCCATAAGCGAGGAAGTCGGCGCCACGCTTACGCCACTCATCATAGGCGATCGGTGTCGCATAGGTCAGCGGCGTGCCTGCTGTGCTGATTAAACGAAACTGACCGGTCCGCGTCAGATCGGCGCGAATTATTTCAGCGATCTGCGCGCCAGCGGCGTCGCCGCTAAAGTCAGCGATCGCAACAGGATATTGTTGGGCGCCCGTGCCTGAGATATCGACACGCAATTGAGCGTTGGCGGTGAAACCAAAGCCGATCAGCAGCAACAGCACAGTCAGGCTGAGCCAGGACTTGAGTGCGTGAAGAATGGATGACGGGTACAAGCTGTTCATAGATGATGTGTGATGTTTCATGGTTGCAGGACTCCTGTCAATCAAACATATTGTAATTGACGTCTAGAGAACTGGGGTGCTTGCCTGAGGGCAGGGTTGGGAAAGGAGAGCATCGGCGGATGCCCGTTTCGACGGCACGATCAAAGTTGGGGTTACCAGAACTGCGGGTCAGTTTGACATTGGCAACCGTGCCATCGGGCCTGAGATCGACACGATATTGCGCCGCAGGGTTGGTGTTGCCGCGGGGAGGTGTTGGAAAGGAAACGCCGGGCTGAACGCAGGCTTTGACCTTGGCACCATAGCCATCATTGCTGCCGCCGCCGGCTTGGTTGCGGTCTGCTGTACCACCTGGGATACCTGCCGCGCCAAGAGCGTCGCTGCGGAAGGCATCTTTGAGGGCCTTGTCAGCGGCTGCTTTTTTAGCGGCATCCGCCTTAGCCTTCTTGTCGGCTTCTTCCTTGGCTTTTTTGTCAGCCGCTTCTTTCGTCTTTTTGGCTTCCTCTTCTTTCTTTTTCTTATCCTCAGCGGCCTTCTTGGCGGCCTCCTGCTTTTTCAGCACT
This sequence comes from Burkholderiaceae bacterium, assembly GCA_044368775.1. GTDB lineage: Bacteria > Pseudomonadota > Gammaproteobacteria > Burkholderiales > Burkholderiaceae_B > Zwartia. Next base: position 1,943 of record JBILJA010000022.1, on the reverse strand, counting down.
TCAGCCTTTTTGGCGGCATCTTCTTTTTCTTGTTTTTCTTGCTTTTCGCGATCAATGCGTTCGGCATTCTTACGCTCTAAATCTAGGCGATCACGCTCTTGTTTTTCTGCTTTCTCGCGTTCGTGTTTGATGCGCTGCTGTTCTTTTGCAGCATCTTCCTTGGCTTTTTTCTCGGCAGCTTCTTTTTCAAGCTGCGCACGCTCGAGCTCAACCCGTCGTTTGCGCTCTTCTTCGAGGGCAATTTCAGGATCGATGACGGGCTTAGGTTCAGGCGCCGCTTTTGCAACCGGTGGTGGCGGAGGAGGAGGCGGTGGCGGTGGCGGTGGTGGCTCCGGTTTGGGCTCGGGCGCAGGTTCCGGTTTGGGTTCAGGCTTGGGTTCGCTCTTTGAGGGCGGAGGATTGACGGGTGTGGTGCCGTCCATCCAAAGCTCCACTTGAAGCGGACCTTGGGCTTCGGTTTTCCAATTGAGACCCACGACCAGAAACAATACCAATACACCATGAGCAAGCATCGCCAGGCCAAAAGCGCGCCAATTCAGCGCTTCTTTGGGTGGCAGACTAGGCCCTTTTGGGGTGGGATCGTAGTGTGGGGTCATGGGTTGGGCAACAAGCGCTAAGCGAGTGTGCGAGAAGCCTTTTTATTTTTTGGTTGTGTTGGGTGCATTCGCGGGTGCGCGTTTAGGCGATGCATTGGGCGCTGGGGCAGCCTCACTCTTTTGATCCACGAGTAAACCAAGTTTTGTGACACCATTTTTCCGCAGGTCATCCATGACCTTCATCACAACCTCGTAGGGGACTTTGCCGTCCGCAGAGATGATGACGGGCTGGTCAGGCTTGAGCTCGGAAAGAATCGTTTGAGCAAGAGCGCTACGCTCGACGGAAATAAACGTTGCGCCAGCGTCTCGTTTGCGCCAGGAAATTTTGCTGTCCTGTTCGATTTGCACTTCGATTGGTGTTGCTGGCACATTGGCAGCCTGCCCAACGGAGGGCAGTTCGATCACTCCTGGCGTAATCAGAGGTGCTGTCACCATAAAAATGATCAGCAAAACGAGCATCACATCGATGTAGGGCACGACGTTAATTTCGTTTTTCAGGCGCCGACCCGAACGCCCGGAGCTTGAGCGGACCGAGGACATTAGCGCACCTGCCTCTGCAGAATGTTCAGAAATTCGTCAACAAAGGTTTCAAAGCGAATCGACAAGCGGTCAATGTCGTGTGTGTAGCGGTTATACGCCACAACAGCTGGAATGGCGGCAAACAGGCCGATCGCTGTGGCGATGAGCGCCTCTGCGATGCCGGGAGCGACCGCGGCTAGTGTTGCCTGTTGGACATTAGCCAAACCGAGAAACGCGCCCATGATGCCCCAGACGGTGCCAAGCAGGCCGATATAGGGGCTAACAGAACCTGCCGATGCCAGAAAGTTGAGGTGTGATTCAAGCTCGTCGAGCTCGCGTTGAAACGCCGCCCGCATGGCGCGTCGCGCGCCGTCCATGGTGCCATTGACATCGGTCGCCGAGCCGCTGCGACGCGCTTTGAGAAACTCAGTCATACCCGAATCAAAAATACGTGCGAGTGCGCCTTGTTCGGCTCTACGAGTCGAAATCGACTGATGCAGCAAGGCAAGATCGCCACCCGACCAGAAGTCATCTTCGAAGCGTCTAGTTTGGAGCAATGTTTTTTTGATAGTTGCGCGTTTCGCAAAAATAAAAGTCCAGGAGATCACGGAAATGCCAATGAGTAGCAGCATAATGAACTGTACGGGCAGGCTAGCATTGAGCACTAGCGAGAGCATCGACATATCTTGGGTAGTTTGCATCACTTATTCCTGAGTAATTGCGGCTAATTTGGAGCGTACGGATTCTGGAATTGTAGCGACCCGCATATTAACGGTTTCTACGCAACAGACTTGGATATTACTTTGGGTAATCAGTTCCCCATTCCTC
>JBILJA010000080.1:0-11183 GCA_044368775.1 Burkholderiaceae bacterium | reverse complement strand
AGCGCGCCCCATTCGGGTGACTTCGCTTTCAATCTGCAACAAATCATCGAGACGTGCGGGCGAAATGTAGCGTACATCGACACGTACCACCATAAAGCCACGTTGCTCTTGATTGGCAAGGTCGGATTGGTTGACGCCGAGTGAGCGTAGCCATTCAGTGCGGCCGCGTTCCATGTACTTGAGGTAGTTTGCATAAAAAACAACACCACCCATGTCCGTGTCTTCGTAATAGACACGGACAGGCATGCGATGTTTAAAGCTGGGGCGCTCGACGGGCATAAAAACCTGATAAAAATTTAAGAGGATTCGAGCAGCGCAAGCGTCTGGTTGACGCAATCCGCAAGTGGGATGCGCGCGGCTTCGGTTTGTTTGCGACCGAGAACCTCGACAACACCGTCATTGAGACCGCGTTCGCCAACCGTAATGCGCACTGGGGGACCAATGAGCTCCCATTCGGCGAACATGATGCCAGGCCGTTGATCGCGATCATCAAGGATGACATCAATGCCGCGGGACTTGAGCTCGGCGTAGAGTGTTTCGCTAGCCTGTCTGACGGCTTCGCTTTTACCCCAGCCTACTGCACAAATCGCCACCTCAAACGGCGCAATGGCTCGGGGCCACACGATGCCTTTGGCGTCATGATTCTGCTCGATGGCGGCACCAACGATACGCGTGACACCGATACCATAGCAGCCCATCTCCATGAGCGCCGGTTTGCCGTTTTCATCGAGGAAAGTTGCCTTGAGTGCTTCGGAGTATTTCGTGCCAAGATAAAAGACATGTCCGACTTCGATTCCGCGCTGGATGGCGAGCGTTCCCAGTCCGTCGGGCGCGCGGTCACCTTCAACCACATTGCGCAGATCGGTCACCAAACTTGGTTCGGGCAAGTCGCGCACCCAGTTCACGCCTGTCAGGTGCGCACCTTCTTGATTGGCGCCACAAATAAAGTCGTGCATCTTGGCGACGGTCAGGTCAGCCACGATGCGCACGGGTTTTTGGGTCGCGACAGGACCCAAATAACCAGGCTTGCAACCGAAGTGTTCGACAATTTCAGCCTCTGTGGCAAAACGGAAGCCTTTATTCAACCCTGCAACCTTGCCCACTTTGATTTCGTTGAGTTCGTGATCGCCGCGCAGCAGTAGCAGCCAGATTTGCGCAGGCTTGCCTTCTTGTTCCGTGGCGAGCACGATGGATTTCACAGTATGACTCAGAGAAACCTTGAGCATCTCCGCGACCATTTCACATTTAGTGGCCTCGGGGGTTGCAACAGATTGCATCGGAACACCCGGAGCCGCACGCTCACTGATCAGGCAGGGTGCAGATGCCAACTCGATGTTGGCGGCATAGTCGGAGCGAGGATCGTAGACAATCAGATCTTCGCCAATATCTGCGATCACCTGAAACTCGTGACTCTGAGAGCCACCGATCGAGCCGGTGTCCGCCGCGACCGCACGAAAGGTCAGACCCAGGCGTTCGAAAATGCGCATGTAGGCATCAAACATCACCTGATAACTTTTTTGCGCGCCTGCGACGTCACGATCAAAGGAGTAGGCATCCTTCATGGTGAACTCACGTCCGCGCATCACGCCAAAGCGAGGGCGACGCTCGTCGCGAAATTTTGTCTGGATGTGATAAAAATTGACGGGTAAATGGCGCCAACTCTGAATCTCGTTGCGCGCGATATCGGTAATGACCTCCTCGGAGGTCGGTTGCAAAACAAAATCGCGGCCATGGCGATCTTTGATACGTAACAGTTCGGGACCGTATTGCTCCCAGCGCCCGGACTCGACCCACAGTTCGGCAGGCTGCACGAAGGGCATTAAAAGCTCGAGCGCTCCGGCGGCGTCCATTTCTTCACGGATGATGTGTTCGACTTTTCGAATCACGCGCAGACCGAGTGGCATGTAGTTATAAATGCCTCCGGCGAGTTTGCGAATCATGCCGGAACGCATCATGAGTTGATGGCTCGCGATTTCGGCGTCGTTGGGGGCTTCTTTGAGAGTGCTGATGTGATAGGCGGATGCGCGCATTGTTTGATGAAAAATTTATTAAGGCAATTTGCCCAACAGGTACGTATAATTAAATGCAATTGTATTGAATTCGTTGGGAGTGGCCATGCTTGATCGCGAAGGCTACCGTCCTAATGTCGGAATCATCCTCGTTAATCAAAAAAATGAGGTCTTTTGGGGTAAGCGAATCAGGGAGCATGCTTGGCAGTTCCCTCAAGGTGGCATCAAACACGGCGAGAGCCCGGTTCAAGCCATGTTTCGCGAACTCCACGAAGAGGTCGGCTTAATGCCTGACCATGTCCGTATTTTGGGACGCACAAGAGAGTGGTTGCGTTACGACGTGCCGGATACCTTTATCCGCCGTGAGTCGCGCGGGCATTACAGAGGGCAAAAACAGATTTGGTTTTTGCTGCGTATGCTTGGGCGTGACATAGACGTCAAGTTGAGAGCGACACCCCACCCGGAGTTTGACGCGTGGCGTTGGAGTCATTACTGGGTGTCGCTAGATGCCGTCATTGACTTCAAGCGCGAGGTTTATACCCAGGCCTTAAATGAGTTGTCGCCTTTGATTTTCAAGCGCGGACAAGACCCGCGCGAAGCAGCCATGGAGGCTGCCGTTCATACATCGCCTCAGAGTTTGGCCTAGATCCCAAAGAAAAACGGCGCTTAATTTCATTTAAGCGCCGTTTCAGAGAGTAAAACTAAGATTTATTTGTTTTAAGCCTTACTTTAAGCGCTTGATCAGGCTGGAGGTATCCCAGCGCGATCCACCCATTTTTTGTACGTCAGCATAAAACTGATCAACCAGTGCGGTGACAGGAACACGGGCGCCATTGCGGCGAGATTCGTCCAAAACGAGACTCAAATCCTTGCGCATCCAGTCGACCGCAAAGCCGAATTCGAACTGATCGTCGACCATGGTGTTTCCGCGGTTTTCCATCTGCCAGCTTTGTGCAGCGCCTTTGTTGATGACATCAAGGACTTGCTTCATGTCCAGGCCTGCAGCCTGACCAAAGGCGATGCCCTCGGACAAACCTTGAACCACACCAGCGATACAGATCTGGTTGACCATCTTGGCAAGTTGGCCTGCGCCAACAGGACCCACCAAGGTCACGGCACGCGCCATCACAGCGATGACATCGCGCACATGCGCAAAGTCAGCGGCATCACCGCCGCACATGACGGTCAGCATACCGTTCACAGCGCCAGCCTGGCCGCCAGACACAGGCGCGTCGATGAACTTAATCGATTTGCCCTGTGCCACGGCATGCATTTCGCGAGCAACGGAGGCCGATGCCGTCGTATGGTCGACATAGGTCGCACCCGCATGCATGCCAGCAAAAGCACCGTCGTTGCCAAGCACGACACTACGTAAGTCATCGTCATTGCCGACGCAGGAAAAAACGATCTCTGCGCCGCTTGCGGCTTCACGAGGTGTGGCGCAAGCACGGCCACCAAACTCTTTCACCCAGGCTTGCGCCTTTTGAGCGTTGCGGTTGTAGACCGTGACCTGATGACCAGCCTTCGCCAGATGACCTGCCATCGGCAGACCCATCACCCCCAAGCCCAAAAATGCGACTTTGCGGGGTGAAGAGGCTTCGTAGGTTTTGCTGTTGATTGATGCCACGGATTAGGTTTCCTCGAAAATCTCACGCTTCTTCTTGAGGGAAGGCAGCGAAATGATGATCACCAGCAAGGCAGCAACACCTAAGAGCGAGGCAGACAGAGGGCGTTCGAGGAAGGTCATGAAATTACCTCGAGACAAGAGTAGGGCTCGCCTGAAGTTTTCTTCCATAAGTGGACCCAGCACCAAGCCCAACAGCAGCGGTGCACCTTCGCATTTCAGCTTAGACCACAGGTAACCCACGATGCCGAAGATCGCCGTGATGATGATGTCAAACACGTTGTAGTTCAGCGAGTACACCCCGATCGTACAAAACAGCAGGATGGCGGGGTAAAGCACGCGGTAGGGAACGGTCAGTAGTTTGATCCAGATTCCAATCAGCGGAAGGTTTAGCACCACCAGCATCAGGTTACCGATCCACATGGAGGCGATCAGACCCCAGAACAGTTGTGGGTGACTGGTCATCACCTGAGGACCAGGCTGGATGTTGTGAATGGTCATTGCGCCGACCATCAGTGCCATCACGGCGTTACCTGGGATACCCAGTGTCAACAGAGGAATAAACGAGGTCTGTGCGCCGGCGTTGTTGGCGGACTCAGGGCCTGCCAAACCAGCCGGGTGACCTTTACCGAAACGCTCAGGATTCTTGGAGAGTTTCTTTTCGATGGTGTAGGACGCGAATGATGACAGCACCGCACCGCCGCCAGGCAAAATACCCAGTACAGAACCGACGGCCGTTCCGCGAAGCACTGCGGGCCATGACTCTTTGAATTCTTGCTTGTTGGGATAAAGCGAACCGATTTTGGAGTCCACCTCGACGCGATTTTCTTTTTGCTCGAGGTTGGTCATGATCTCGGTGAAACCGAACACGCCCATGGCCACGATGGCAAAACCAACGCCGTCTTGCAGTTCGGGGATGCCGAAGTCAAAACGCGCCACGCCGGAGTTGACGTCCGTACCAACCATACCCAGCAACAGACCCAGCAAAATCATGGCAATCGCTTTCATCAGCGAGCCAGAGGCCAACACCACAGCACCGACTAAACCCAGCACCATCAGAGAGAAGTACTCAGCGGGGCCGAATTTGAAGGCGAGTTCAGCTAACGGAGGAGCAAACGCGGCGATCAACAACGTTGCCACACTACCTGCAAAGAAGGAACCCAAGGCTGCAATAGCCAGTGCCGCACCTGCACGGCCATTTTTAGCCATTGCGTGACCGTCTAGCACGGTCACCACCGCGGAGGTTTCCCCCGGGAGATTCACCAAAATCGCTGTAGTGGAGCCACCATACTGCGTGCCGTAATAAATACCAGCCAGCATGATCAGACCCGCGATGGGGGGCAACACATACGTGATCGGAAGCAACATTGCGATCGTAGGGACGGGACCCAAGCCTGGCAAGACGCCGACCAAGGTACCCAACAAACAGCCCAGGAATGCATAGGCGAGGTTTTCAGGAGTAAATGCCACTCCGAAACCAATCATTAAGTTATTGAGAAGTTCCATGAATCAGTGCTCCTTAGTTCATGCCGAGGAAAGCGGGCCAAATCGGGAACACCAACTTGAGACCAACAATGAAAGCCAAATAGCACAAGATGGCCAGGAAGATTGCGTTGGCAATCGTGACTTTCCAGGTGAACTCGTGGCTAGCCATGGCACTGATAATGACCAAGACAAGCATTGAAATGATGAGTCCTGCCGGTTGCAAGATGAAAGCAAAGACAAGGACAGAGGCAGTAATAATCGCCATGATTTTGAAATCGAATTTAGCGACTTCAGTTGTAGCGGCCTTTTTGCTCAAGGAACCCAACAAAATCAAAGCGCCAAGGATCGCCATGAGGACCCCGAGCCAATGAGGGAAATATCCTGGGCCCATCCGCGCGGCAGTGCCCATCGAGTACTCGAGGGATTTCCAGGCGAAAGCCGAGCCGATAATGATGAACATCACTCCCGACCAGAAGTTCTGTTTGTTTTTAACCTGCATGGTGACAAGCTCCTTGACTACGCTGCAAATAATTGTTTTGAGACTGGGGACGCCAGACGTCCGCCAGATAAACCAAATGAACTCTTGAAAGAGATAATTAACAAGAGTGCATCACGGACTGCATGGTAAATGAGAGTACGACCAATGCAAACCAAAAAGCACGAGATTCTTGATGGGGTTTTCCCTAAAAAAGGGTTATACCTAGGGCGCTTTGGCCGAAGATCTACTGATATTCTTCGATTTAGGGGGATGCAGTGATTTTTAAATGCTTTGTTTGTATTGCTACCATGCGAAACTGAATGCTGGCTGACAAAACTCGCATAGATTGAGTTTTTTTTGGGGGGATTCGCGACGAGTTGTTGTTAAGCCTATTTCGCTTTTCCATTTTTGCTATACGATATCGACATGCTTGAAGATCTCGATCACTTATCCGCGCGTTTGGCGAAATTGCTAGCCTACACACAGCAATTGTTCGCTGAACAAACTGCTTTGCGAGCTCGTCTCGTACAGATCGAGGGCGAGCGTGACGCTTTGAAATCGCAACTCTCCCTTGAAGGCACGCAAACTCAGACCTTGAGTCGTAAAGCTGAAACGGCCGCGTCGGAGCGTGATGTATTACAAGGGTCTTTAGATTTGTTTAAGCAAGAGCATCAGGCGCTTCAAACGCAACTCGCCTCGCGCGAAAAAGAAGTGTCTGCGTTGCGTGATGTGACGACGCAAGCTCAGCAACGCATTGACGCAGTGTTGGAGCGCTTGCCGGGCGCGCCCCAGGCCGAGGAGAAGCAATAATGGAGCGCGTCGATATTTCAATTTTAGGCCGCGATTACTCTCTAGCGTGTCCTCCGGAAGAAAAACAAGCATTATCGGATGCGGCTCAGCATGTCAGTCAGCTTGCGGGGCGTATTCAAGGTTCGGGCAAGGTTTCCGGAAATGAGCGCATTGCGGTGATGGCAGCGATCCAGATCGCGGTCGAGCTTCTTTCGGTGCGTGCGCCTGACGGCCCGCTAGGCGGCTTGGCGGTTGGCGACTTCAAGCGTAGAATTGACGACATGAATGCAATGCTCGACGAAGCGCTTGCGACAGTGGCTCCCAGCCGTGGGACCAAGTCCCGCTGACCAGTACTCGTTGAGAGTAAAGTTTGTCCCTGCTGTGTTCGTGACTAGGTCATATATTCTCAGAACCAATGCTTTGGCATATTCAGGTCGCAGGATAGCTCGATGGGAATGCTCGTCTCTAGTCAGATGCGCTCGAAATCAAGCAGAACGTGGCCAACTTGAACCTTAGGTTCGAGATGCCGGCCTAAACGGCACGAGCGGGGCATTTATAGAAAAAGCCTGCCATATGAATTGGCAGGCTTTTTTTATTCGTTTTTTTTAGGCTTTTTTAGCGGCCCATTGATACACAACAGCCCCGAAAATGATCATGGGCAATGAGAGCCATTGCCCCATCGTGAGACCCGCAGCCAGCAGTCCCAGAAAATTGTCAGGCTCGCGGGCGAATTCAGCGATAAACCGGAAAAATCCATAACCCATCAGGAACACGGCGCTAATCTGGCCCATCGGACGCGCTTTGTTAGCAAACCACCAAACAAGCACGAAAAGAGCCAGGCCTTCGAGCCCGAGCTGATAGAGTTGTGAGGGGTGTCTCGCGATCCCGTCGCCGCTTTGAGGAAACACCATCGCCCAAGGTAGCGTGCTCGCTCTGCCCCAGAGTTCGCCATTGATAAAGTTTCCGAGCCGCCCTGCGGCCAAGCCCAGCGGAATCAAGGGCGAAACGAAATCGCAAACCATTAAAAAAGGATATTTGCGGCTGCGAGCCAACCAAAACATCATGAGCGTGACGCCTAGGAGCCCGCCGTGAAAAGACATGCCTCCTTCCCAAAGATAAAAAATTTCAAGGGGGTGTGCGAGGTAATAGGCGGGCTTGTAGAACAGCACGTAGCCCAGCCTGCCGCCCGCGACCACCGCGAGTACACCGTAAAAGATGATGTCTTCGAGGTCGCGCATCGTCATTGTGGTTTTCTGGTGCTTTATTCTCCATCGCCCAAGCAACCAGGCCGAACCAAACGCCGTCAAATACATTAATCCATACCAATGGATCGCAATAGGTCCCAGTTTTATCGCAATTGGGTCAAAATTAGGAAATTGCAGCATCACAAGCCACCAAGCAAAAGATGTCCGATAATAACCGCTGCAAACTTCACTGATAGGTGTTTACTCATGGCAAATAACGATCGTTCAAAAAATATTACCGAAGGCGTCACGCGCGCGCCCAACCGTTCCATGTACTACGGGATGGGTTACAAAGAATCAGATTTCTCCAACCCGATGATTGGTGTGGCGAATGCGCACTCCACGATCACGCCCTGCAACAGCGGTTTGCAGCCGTTGGTCGATGCCGCCATCATCGCGATTCGCGAATCCAAGGCCAATCCCCAGATGTTTGGCACACCCACGATTTCAGACGGTATGTCGATGGGCACAGAAGGCATGAAGTACTCGCTCGTTTCGCGCGAAGTGATTGCAGACTGTATTGAAACGGCCGTTCAGGGTCAGTGGATGGATGGTGTGGTCGTCGTGGGTGGTTGCGACAAAAATATGCCTGGTGGCATGATCGGTATCGCACGCACCAACGTGCCTGGTATTTATGTCTATGGTGGCACGATCAAACCCGGCTCCCACAAAGGCCGTGATCTGAATATTGTGTCAGTGTTCGAAGCGGTCGGTGAATTCACCATGGGCCGCATGAGCACCGAGGACTTCAAGGCGATCGAGCAAAAAGCGATTCCGGGTTCAGGTTCTTGTGGCGGCATGTATACAGCCAATACGATGAGCTCCTCGTTCGAGGCGATGGGTATGGCGCTGCCCTATTCAAGCACCTTGGCAAACGAGGATGGCGAAGCCATTACCAAGGCCGCTGAGGCCGCACGCGTCTTGGTCGATGCTGTGCGACATGGCCGTAAGCCCCGCGACATCATTACACGCAAATCCATCGAGAACGCGGTGTCGGTCATCATGGCGATTGGTGGATCAACCAACGCCGTCTTGCATTTTTTGGCGATTGCGCATGCCGCCGAAGTGCCTTGGACCATCGATGATTTCGAAACCGTACGCAAGCGCGTGCCAGTATTGTGCGATCTCAAGCCTTCAGGATCGTATTTGACGGTTGATTTGCATCGCGCAGGCGGTATTCCTCAAGTGATGAAAATCTTGCTGAATGCAGGACTCCTGCATGGCGACTGTATGACGATCAGTGGCAAGACGATCGCCGAGGTGCTCAAAGATGTGCCGGACCAGCCGCCCGCAGGTCAAACGGTGATTCGTGCGATTCCAAATGCAATGTACGCGCAGGGTCACTTGGCAATTTTAAAAGGCAATCTTTCTCCAGAGGGCTGTGTCGCAAAAATCACAGGTCTAAAAAACCCAGTGATTACTGGACCCGCGCGCGTTTTTGACTCAGAGGATGATGCGATGGCCGCCATCATGGCGCGCAAAATTCAGCACGGCGATGTGGTGGTGATTCGTTACGAAGGTCCAAAAGGCGGTCCAGGTATGCGCGAAATGTTGGCGCCGACCTCGGCCTTGGTCGGGCAGGGCTTGGGTGAAACCGTGGGCCTCATTACGGACGGACGTTTCTCGGGCGGAACCTGGGGCATGGTGGTTGGACACGTGTCACCCGAGGCATTTGTGGGGGGCTTGATTGGCCTCGTTGAAGAAGGTGACTCCATCACGATTGATGCGCATACTCAACTGCTTCAACTTAATGTTGCCGATGCTGAAATCGAACGCCGCCGCAAGCTTTGGAAGCAGCCTTTGCCGCGCTACAGCCGTGGCGTGCTGGCCAAGTTGGCCAAGCTAGTGAGTTCAGCAAGCCGTGGAGCCGTCACTGATGCTTTTGATAAGTAAGCTGCTTTCTGCTCAGGCAGAGTGGCGTTTTGGTCATGTATGCGCGTTCGCCTTAGCCATGGTTGTGTTTTCTTCGGCTCAGGCGAGCGGTGCTGCATCTGGAGGCGCTCCGACAAGCGCGCCTGCGGCGCTGACGCTCGAAGAGGGTTTGGCTCTAGCCAAAGCCCGAGCGTGCTTGGGTTGCCACCAAGTTGACAATAAGCGTGTTGGCCCGTCTTTTAGGGCGATCGCGCAGCGTCACGCCAATAAAGAGGACGTCGCGCCCTACCTAGTCCAAGTGATCCGAAAGGGTGGGCGTGGACAATGGGGTGCAGTGCCGATGCCTGGTCAGTCTGTGAGTGAACAAGACGCCGAAAAACTGGCGCAATGGATTATTTCTCTAAGGAATTAAGCGTGAATCATTCATCAACATTAGAAGCCGCAGTGTTCGGGGGCGGTTGCTTTTGGTGCACCGAGGCCGTGTTCAAGGCTTTGAGGGGGGTGCATGCTGTTCAGTCCGGATATTGCGGGGGTTCAGTCGAGCATCCAACTTATGAGCAGGTATGCGCAAAGCAGACAGGTCATATCGAAGTCGTCAAGATTGATTTTGATCCAGCGGTGGTCAGTTACGGTGACTTGCTCGAGGTATTTTTTGCGACACACGATCCAACAACGCCGGGAAGACAGGGTAATGATGTAGGTCCGCAATATCAGTCCGCTATTTTTTTTCAAACGCCTGATCAACAAGCCGTTGCGACAGCATTCGTAGCGCAATTAGAGTCCTCTCAGCGCTATGCCAACCCCATATCAACAGAGATGCTGCCCGCAGCAATATTTTGGCCTGCGGAGCAATATCACGCAGATTATTTCTCCCTGCACCCTGAGCAGGGCTATTGCCAAATGGTGATTGCTCCCAAAGTTTCTAAGTTCCGCAAACAATTCTCAGACAAACTGAGTCACGATTGAGAAAAAAAATTAGGGTTGTCGTATTTTTCCGCTAGATTGATTTGACACACCTAAAAAATACATGCATAATCTCATTTCTGTGCTGATCAAACAGCGGGAAAAAGAAATAAGTAGTTAGCAGGATCTGTGGAATTAACGTCTTTTTAGACACAATTAACCCCAAATTCTTGAAAATTACCTGCAGTTAGCAGTTTTCTGAGGCATCAATTGCCGATGGAAAGCTCACTGCAATGCAATACCTTGTTCTTTAAAAATTTGACAACCGATAAGTGTGGGCGCTTGGAATGAGTGTCGCAGGTTGCTTGGCTGTAACAGGTCAAGTAATTGCAAACGAAATCAAGTGCTCACAAAGAAGTTTGGAAATGAACGTTAAGTGTAAAAGCTTGATGTAAATAACCTCACTTCCTTTGAGCAGCGACGTATAACCGGCCTGGGGTAACTCGGGTCAAGGAAATACGATTTATACAGAGATTAAACTGAAGAGTTTGATCCTGGCTCAGATTGAACGCTAGCGGGATGCCTTACACATGCAAGTCGAACGGCAGCGCGGACTTCGGTCTGGCGGCGAGTGGCGAACGGGTGAGTAATGTATCGGAACGTGCCCAGTAGCGGGGGATAACTACTCGAAAGAGTAGCTAATACCGCATACGCCCTACGGGGGAAAGGGGGGGATCGCAAGACCTCTCACTATTGGAGCGGCCGATATCGGATTAGCT
>JBILJA010000248.1:0-2700 GCA_044368775.1 Burkholderiaceae bacterium | reverse complement strand
GCGATTGCATGGCGTCCCCCTTGCGCACAAGGATTTACTCTACAAGGCCGGGGTGAATGCAGGATGCGGCATCAAACCTCGCGAGCCACGACCTTATGCATTCGAGGGCACGGCACCCATCGTGACACAACTCAATCAGCAAGGCTCGATCGACACCGCAAGATTGCATATGACCGAGTTTGCTTTCGATCCTTCTGGTCTGAATACGGAATATGGTCCTTGCCACAACCCCTGGGCACTCGACCGAGTGCCTGGCGGTTCATCAAGCGGCTCGGCTGTCACTGTGGCAAGTCGCGCCACCTTTGGCGCGATTGGCAGCGACACTGGCGGCTCGATCCGCATTCCTGCATCGCTTTGCGGACTCACTGGCCTCAAGCCCACCTGGGGGTTGGTCGATACGACAGGCGCCATGCCTCTTAGCCATACGAATGATCATCTCGGACCATTGACCCGAAGCGCAGCCGACTGCGCCTTGATGATGCGTGTATTGATGAATGAAAAAGCAGTCAGCTCAGAGCTGTGTCAGCAACTGACTAAAGGATTCGATGCCGTCGCCTCTGGCGCGTTCACCAATCTTAAAGGTCTCACAATCGGCATACCAGAACAGTTTTTCTTTGATGGCATTGATCCGGCTATCAACACCATATTCAAACAATGTGTGGATTTATATAAAACACACGGTGCGACGATCGTTCCCTTACCTACGTTTTATTGGGATCGCATCAATGCCTTGGGCGCGGTAACAACACGCGTCGAAGCCGCGACTCGCGTGCCAAAAATCAGAACTATTAAAGGCTTAAGTCGCGTGGTGCTTGAGCGGTTTCAAGAAGGTCTCGCCCTGCCGGGCACACTTTATGTTCAAGCGCTCAACGAGCGAGCGATGCATCTTGACTACTTTATCAATGTTGTCATGAAAGAGATTGATGTCATCTTGACGCCAGTTTGTAAAGTTCAGACTCCTCTCATCTCTGAACTTGAACACGGCTCACCAGAGGCCATTCACTTTAGATATGAGCTCACCATCCTAAACAGAGCGTTTAACTATCTAGGTCTACCCGCACTGTCGCTTCCAGGTGGCTTTATGACTGATCCACAAGGCCGCGCCCTACCAGTCGGGTTACAACTCATTGGCAAACCTTATGCGGATGCGAAACTTTTAGGACTAGGGGTGACCTGGCAGAAAATGACAGATCACCACCAGAAGATACCTTCACTCGTTTAATCGCCGTGCTTAATTAATCCGAGGTAAATTCGCAGCCTTAATCGCCTTACCCATCTCTACGTATCCAGTCTGTAAAGTCTCCTCATACTGCTTGCCCGTTAGAGGGGAAGGGTCTACACCCAGACCCTGAAGGCGCTTTGCCACATCGGGATTTCTGACCGAAGCGAGCGCTGCAGCCTGAAGCTTATCGACAACATCTTTTGGTGTTCCTTTTGGAACGGCCAGCCCCATCCATGAATCAATCTCCACATTAAAGCCCTGCTCTTTCATCGTCAGTACATTAGGCTGCTCAACCCAACGCATCGGGCTTGCGGAAGCGAGTAGGCGTAACTTACCGCTGGTGATGTGCGGCAAAATATCAGAGGGATTTTGAACAATCACTTCCACCTGACCCCCTAACAAAGCCGTCACTGTTTCAGTTCCAGACTTGTAACTAATCTGCTCAAACTTTCCGCCCGCAATGCGACCTAACTCAAGCATGGCGAGATTGTTTGGTGCAGAAGGTGCACCAAAGAAAATGCCCTTACCTGTCTTTGCCGCTGCGACGAGGTCCTGTAAATTTTTATAAGGTGAATCAGCACGTACTGCGACGCCATAACGAAAGCGACCAAACCCCGCTACAAACTCAAAATCTTTGATCGTATAAGTCAGATTCATCAAATGCGGCATGATCGCAACCGTTGAGTACGTCACAACGCCCACCTGATAGCCATCAGGTTTTTGTTTGGCGATATATGCGGGCGTTAAGGTGCCCATGGCGCCAGGTTTGTTCTGCACGATCACTGGCTTTCCAAGCGGTGCCTCCATGCCTTGTGCTAACGCGCGCGAGGCCACATCAGTCGCACCGCCAGCGCCAAAGTTAACGATCAAGGCCACCTCGCGTTGCGGAAAGCTTTGTGCATTTACCATACCCACACTGGCCAACAATGCGAATCCACCTAAGGCTAATTTCATTTTCTGAATCATGTTTGCTCCGTTGTTATAAGTATTACGATGCTTGCACCGCTTACGACATGAAAAATCCACCATTGATATCAATGGTGGCTCCATTAATAAACCCACTACTTTCTGCACATAAAAAAGCAACTGCCTGACCAACCTCCTGGGGTGTGCCGATTCGTTTCACCGGGATCTGCTCTGCGTAGCGGCGATTGACCTCTTCGCCAGCCTGCAATGCCATTTCAGTCAAAATTCTACCTGGGGCAACGCAGTTTGCCGTGATTCCGAAGGGCCCCATTTCCGTGGCAATCGCACGCGTCAATCCCAGCACGCCTGCTTTGGAGGCCATATAACTTGGACCTGCGACCACTGATTTTGATCGTCCCGCAAGCGATGAAATACTCACGATTCTTCCGTACTTCAGTGCTTGCATGTCCGGAATAAACGTCTGACACATCCGCATCACAGAGGTCAGGTTGACCTCGATCACCTTCGCCCATTCTTTAGGATCGAGTTGCAAGATGCCACTTGATTTTCCA
>JBILJA010000247.1:0-2701 GCA_044368775.1 Burkholderiaceae bacterium | reverse complement strand
ATTTGTCAATCGGGTGATCAAACGCATCAATGGACGGATCCCTGTGGTCGTTGGGGTTAGCCATGTGAGCAACCTGCATATAGACCGCCTCTCAAAAACGGCCATGGATACTGGCGCGGCTGGTGTAATGCTTGCACCGATACCAGGCTTGAAAACGGATGATCAAGTTTACCAATATGTCGAAGGTGTCTTCAAAACAATGGGTGACCGCATACCTGTTTGTTATCAGGATTACCCTCAGTCAACCGGCGTATATACCTCCGTGTCATGTTTCAATCGAATGATCAAGGACTTTCCACAGATTGTCATGCTCAAGCATGAGGAGTTTCCAGGTTTAAGAAAAATCACCCAACTCAGACATCAGGCAAAAACGCAAGATTTGCGGCGCGTCAGCATCCTGGTAGGGAATAATGGGCTTTATATTCCGCAGGAGATGCTCAGAGGTGCCGACGGCGTTATGACAGGCTTTTCGTATCCTGAGATGCTTGCGGAGGTCGTTCGTCTCTTTCAAGCGGGTCGACCTGAGGAAGCAGAGGACGTTTTTGATTGCTATTTGCCATTGATCAAGCACGAATTTCAAGTGGGAATTGCGCTTGCAATTCGCAAAGAGATCTTGCGGCGCCGTGGTGCGATCAAGAGCGCGATGACGCGATCCCCTGGACCGATACTCAATACAGACGATTTGCTTGAACTTGAAAGACTTATTAATAGGCTAGAGCAACGACTGTCTGCCCGTGGTTAAAAGAACTCCGCCAGTTGCTGGAGTGCCTTGAGCTTTCTAGACCAAGCGAGATGAGTGACAATGGCGTCTGGTGAATTTTCAACCAGCGCCAACTGTGCTGGTTCCTGCCTACGAATCCTAGGTATGATGAGGTCAAGCGGTGTCTTTGGCCAACCTGCGACGAATCTTCCTGAAGGAGACGATCCATGAGCGACGAACTGCCAACCGCAACACGAGTTAGTGATCCCGGAATCCGTGCTCTCTATAAATTAGAAAATCGTTGGCAGGCCTGGTTGGATGTTGAAGTCGCGTTGGCTCAAGCGCAGGCGGACTTAGGCATCATTCCAGAGCAGGCGGCAGTGGCCATTGAAAAGTGTGCGGATCTTTCAATGATGGATCGCGCTCGCATCGACGAAGGCTTGGCGCGCACTGGACATCCACTGGTGCCCTTGGTGTGGGAGCTTGGTCAATTAGTTGGAGAGCCCCATGGCGGCTGGGTCCATTGGGGAGCCACTACACAAAACATTACTCAAACGGGCGATTTGTTGGTGCTGCGTCAGGCGCATCAAATTTTTAATCAATTGCTCGAAGACCTGCTAGACGCAATGGCCGACTTGTCAGAAAAGAGCGCAGATATGCCGATCGCGGCACGTACTCATGGACAGCATGCCGTACCTGCCACGTTCGGCTTGAAAGTCGCTACGTGGATTGATGAAATATTGCGACATCTTGAGCGTCTAGAACAGGCTGCCCCTCGTATTTTTGTAGCAATGCTAGGTGGTGCAGCCGGTACCTATGCTTCGCTAGGTGAGCAAGGCCCCGCGGTGCAAAAAGGGATGGGTGAAAGGCTTGGCATGACTTCTATGCGCGTGCCCTCACGTTCGATTTCGGATCATTTCACTGAAAATATCTGCGTGCTCTCAATGCTCGCTGCCACGTGTGGAAAAATTGGTCGAGAAATCTACGAACTCATGAAGACTGAGTTTGCGGAAGTTGAAGAGCCGGTTCCTTTCGGTACGGTCGGTAGCTCGACGATGCCGCAAAAGCGTAATCCAAAACTATGCCAGGACGTTATCGCAGCAGCAGCAGAAATTCGCGCTCAAGTTCCCTTGGCACTCGAAGCGATGCAAACTGAGCACGAGGCCGATCGCACGACAACTTTAATGATGGACACTGCAGAGTCTCGGGCATGTATTGCGACAGGCGATATGCTTGCGCGGTTGATACTAATCATACGAGATTTAAAACTCGATCCTCAGAGGATGAGAAAAAATTTAGACCTGAGTGGTGGATTGATTATGGCGGAGGCTGTGATGCTGACGCTGGGAGCAACGCTTGGAAGGCAACATGCACATGATGTTGTTTACGATGCGGCCCAAGCGGCATTTGTTGAAAATAAAGCGTTTGGTGATTTGTTAAGTGCCGATCCGCGTGTGACTGAGCGCTTAGATTCTGCAGCCATCGCCAAGTTGATGGATCCGATCGAGTATTGTGGTCTCTCTGCAATGTTGGCGCGTGAGGCGGTGCAGCGGGTCCGCGATCGCCGCACACCATAAAACACAACGCTTTGTAAAAGTCTCAGTGACCGCAGCCGGGCAGTGTGAGCTCCGGCCTATATTCAAAATGAATGCTGTCGTAGTGCCACCATTTACCGCCCCATACAAAGCCCTTTGATTCAAATATGTTGACGATTTGATTGAAACCCTCATCGAGCAGGATTTCTGATGGAAATCTTCGGGTCTGCCCTTGCGCGACTGTGTCCCACCTCCAGTAGCGCCCAAGGTTATTGGGCAGTTTGAAATCAACCGCCACCCCCAGGGCATGCATACTCAAACGGTGAGTGCCTGCGATATTTCTCCAGTGATACGTTCCCAAGCTTTGTTCAACGTATTTGGATAAGCCGGCTTGTTGAATTTGATGACCGACAGCCTCTAGTGCTTGAGCCGCGCCATTCACCCGAGAAAATTGGATCTTGCATTG
>JBILJA010000246.1:0-2725 GCA_044368775.1 Burkholderiaceae bacterium | reverse complement strand
GCAGGAGCGCGAGGGCTGGCTGCAACTTGGGCGGCAAAGAGAGCGGCAAGCGTGAGAGGCTGCGCGGACAAGTCCTGTGTGGGGCCGTCGGACGCCTCTATGATGCCCGCGCGCTGCGATGGATCTAGCAAGGAAAGTGAGGCAATACTCTCTTGCCCGTAGTGCGGTACAAGTTTAGTGAGTTGAGCAATATTGACTAAGTGTTGATGCGCCTGCAGAGCGGTGTAGCGCTTTGGGTGATAAGCCAGGCGAAGTTCGATTGGACCCTCATCATTTCTATCAAAAATGAATAATTGCAAGTCTGCAACGGGTTCGGATGATTCCGTATAGAGAGAGCCTTGTGCCGTTCCAAAGTCCGCATGATGATCAAAACTTTCTAGGTTGACCAACATAGAAAATGGTTCAGACTGATTGTGTTGGAGTCGTTGCTTAACGATTTCTCCAAAGGGAAATTGCCTGTGTCTAAGTGCTTGTTTGAGTTGAAGAGAGAATTGGCGCGCAACAGCGAGAAGAGTCGCTTGAGCAGCGACATGACTACGTAGCGAAAGTACGTTTGTCAGCATGCCCGGTGTTGCGCGCGTCTTTCGATTGCGCCCATCTGTTGGGCAACCTAAGCAGAGATCTTCTTGACCCGTCATACGCGATAGGTAAGTCGCAACCGCAGCAGCAAAGCAAGGGTAGGGGCTTAGGTGATGTTCTTTTGCCCAAGAGAGGATGCTTTCAAAATCTGTTCTTTCTAAATGAACACTGGTGGTTTGACAAACCTGTAAATCGCCCAGGATCGCAGGCTGAGAGGTGAGACTCGCCGGGACGTCGATGCCGGTTAAGTTTTCTTGCCAATATTGACGGTCTTCATCCCATTGCGGACTATTTCTGTAGTCGTCATCTTCTTGAACGGCTTCTAACCAAGAAAGAGCCGTTTTAGGGGGGAGTAATTCGTTTGCACAGTAAGACTCAACCAGACGGGAAAACATACTTGCAACACCTGCACCATCCATGATGATGTGGTGATAAAACCAAAACCAAATCCAACGTTGCTCCGCAAGTCTAATCAGACCAAAACGGAAAAGAGGGCCCTCTTGAAGATCAAAGGGGAGATGTTGTTGCGTGTGCAGTAGGTCTTGACTAGCAAGCTCCGGATTAGGCTCGTTTCGGAGATCCCATTGCGCGAGAGCGGGAGCAGATAAAGGAAAAAATGTCTGATACGGTGTTTGATCAACTTCTATGAAGCGCAGGCTGAGGATCTCTGTATCTTGAACAAGCTCTTTTTGAATGCGGTCCAGTCTTTCTGTGTCAAGGTCACCCTCGATCACGATATGTTGACCTGCGTTGTAGGCGGTCGCGTTTAAATCGACCTTTTGATGAAACCAGACATTTCGCTGAGCGCCCGTGAGTGGAAAGAGTTTTTTGTGTTCTAACTCAGTCATTTTTACTGACATTTTTCGGAAACATCCATGATTTTTGCTAAATAAAAACCCGCATTTATGACTCTACTACGGATAACCTGCCTTTAAATTACGACATACATGGATTGAGAGAAACTGTGTGTTTTGATCAATTTGACCCCTGTTTTTTGTGAAAAAAACAGCAAGATTTCAGCCACCTCATGACAAGACGTGCGCCTCAAAAAAACATTTTGATTGTGCTTGTCTTTTTAAGCGTTGAACGCGCAGTGAGTGACATGAATACTAAATATTAATTAGTCTTTAGGTCTTATTAAGTAAATGTTAATGTTGAAGGTATTACTTAGCGAAAGGAGACATTCAAATGTCCAGTAAGAATAAAAATATTGCCCAGCCTTCAGAGAATATTCTTGACGCTCAAACCGTCAGTGATAGACGTAAATTCATTCAGGGGGCTGGTCTCAGCGCGGTTGCCGCAGCAGCGGGATCATTGATCGCTTCAAATGCGACCGCTCAAACAAAAAATACAGGGCCGCGGGCTGCACAGCCTAATATCGTTTTTATCCTGACCGATAACTTAGGTTACGGCGAGGTAGGGTGTTACGGCGGCGGCATCACGCGAGGTGCCGCCACACCGCGTATTGATTCCTTGGCTAAAGAGGGGACAAAACTTCTTAACGCGAATATGGAAACCCAATGCACACCTAGCCGCTCAAGCTTGATGACGGGTCGTTGGGCAATTCGGTCCGGTACCCATTCCGTTCCATTTGGAGGTGTCGCGGATGGACTCACGCAATGGGAAATCACGATCGGTCAGGCTCTTTCCGATGCGGGATACGCGACAGGTTATTACGGCAAGTGGCACCTCGGTAGTTTTGATGGCCGCCTACCAAATGACAAAGGCTTTGATGAATGGTTTGGCATTCCTCGCACGACCGATGAGGCGCTTTGGCCATCCTCGCCTGGTTGGCGTCCTGAAATCATGCCGCCTGAGCACATCATGGAGGGCAAGAAAGGCGAAAAGAGTCAGGTGCTCAAGGTTTACGATGTTGATCAACGCAAGCTGATTGATGCCGAGGTCACCCGACGTTCCGTTGCCTTTATTGAGCGAGGAGCCAAGTCTGGAAAGCCATTTTTAACCTACGTGGCCTTGACGCAACCCCATCTGCCTTCGCTTCCGAATCCTAAGTTTGCGGGTAAAACGGGGAATGGGGAATGGGCAGATATGCTAGCCGAGATGGATGCGAACGTTGGTCAGATTTTGGATGCAGTCGACAAAGCCGGCGTACGTGAAAATACAATCGTCGTTTTTACAAGCGACA
>JBILJA010000095.1:0-9167 GCA_044368775.1 Burkholderiaceae bacterium | reverse complement strand
TCCAGATTTAATCAAAGACAGCGAGGGTTGCATGACGGCAAAGGACATCGATGCGGTTCCTGATACGACATCCGCAATGGATGGAGCGCTTCCTTTATAAGGAATGTGCAGCATATCTACACCGGCCATTTGTTTGAAGAGTTCGCCGGCTAAGTGTCCCGGACCGCCCGCACCATACGATGCGTAAGTCAGCTTACCTGGTTGTGCTTTTGCCAGTGCGATCAGCTCGCGCAGATTATTCGCTGGAAGATTTGGGTTGACGACCAGCACGAGCGCCGCACCCATATACATCGTGACAGGATCAAAGTCTTTGACCGTATCGAAGGGAAGTTTATACATGCTTGGATTGGTCGCAAAGGCTGTTGTGCAGACCAACAAGGTGTAGCCATCGGGTGCTGACTTGGCGACATATTCGGACCCGATGATGGTGTTGGCGCCACCTCTGTTTTCAACGACGACGGGTTGCCCTAATTGCTCGGTCATCCCTTTTGCGATCACGCGCGCAACACTATCGGAGCCGCCACCCGGTACAAAAGGCACAACGATCTTAATAGGTTTATTAGGGAAGTTTTGTGGTTGTGCAAATGCCGTTGTTGAAAAGGTGTTGAACGATAACAAAATACCTGCGAGTAAAGATGCGCAGGCTGATTGAACTGTCTTCATGTGGTGCCCCCTCATGTTGCGCGCCTAGGTAGACGCGCTTTGTATCATGTTTTTATCGTGAATTTATGCTAGCACAAAGAGGGGACTGAAGGATGAATTAAGACCAGGGCTTATCAGCCACAGCATTGCGCGCCGCGATGCGACCGAAGGCAAAGCATTCACCGATATTGCCAGTGCCTTGATACAAATAGCTGAAAATCGAACCCATTTCGCCCGCGCTGTACAGTCGGGGAATCGGTGTGCCGTCAGGCCGCACGATTTGCGCGCGGGCGTTACGACGTGGTCCGCCTTGCGTGTTGAGCATCGAGGGCGAGAGTTCAATCGCGTAGTAGGGCCCTGAGCCAAATGGCTGAATCATTTTGTCGCGACCAAAGTCTTCATCTTTACCTTTGGCGCAGAGTTCGTTCCAGCGTTTGACGGTGCCTTCAAGATTACCTGCAGGCAGATTGAGTGATTTATTGAGCTCCTCAAGGGTCGGTGCAGTTTTGATCCAGCCTTTTTCGAGTTCAGCTTTATTATCTGCGCTCCACTTATAGCCACTCATAATTTGCGTCCAACCATGGGTAGGCTTGCCTTCATAGACAGGACCGGCTTCGAACATCGTTTGGTCGAAAATCATATACATCGGACAGGGCGTACGCATGGCGTACCATTTGCCGTTTTGTTCGACTTTACCGTGGCGCGTTTTATATTTTTCATCAGCAAAGCGCTTGCCATCTGGGCCAACGACAACCATGCCGCCCTTGGGTTCATGCGAAAAATGTAGGGCGACCATTGAAAATGTCGTGGGGTACTCTGGGACTTTGAGAGCCATTGAGGGCCCTGCATAGTTGTTCATGTGCCAGAGATCCGCGCCGATCTCCATGGCCATGCGAATGCCATCGCCTTCGTTAAAAGGACTGCCAGAGGTATAGCAATACGGGACACCCGTCAGGTAGTTGCGAATCATCTCTTGATTATTTTCAAAGCCGCCACAGGTCAGGACAACGCCTTTTTTAGCTTTGATATTGAGAGTTTTGCCTTTGTGAAGGGCAGCGACGCCTAATACTTCTTGCGTCAGCGGATCTTGAATCAACTTTTGTGCCGGACTTTCGTAACGCACATCGATGGGACGTGACTTGACGGCATCCGCAAGCATTTCCCACGTTTTGGAATAACCCAGAATATCGCCATGGTGAAATTTATGGACGCAGTCTGAGCCGGGTAATTCGGGAAACTCGATGCCTGTCCCATGCGAGCCGTGCTGGTGCTCTTGAGGGTCCCCACCAATCGAGGTGAGCCACTCATTGTTCAGACACATTTCCTTGGACCACGCCTCAACCATATCCTCTGGTACCTCGTAGGGGCCACAGAGTGCTTTTAAATATGTCGCCGCACCTTCAGGCGTAGACGTATTCAGATATCCTTGTGATGCCACACGCGTATTCCCGCCTTCCTGCCCCTCGGGTGCTTTATCCAATAAGATCACCGAAGCCCCGGCTTCGGACGCGGTGATCGAGGTTGCGGCGCCCGCTCCGCCAAAGCCCACGACGACCAGATCGGCTTCGGCGTCCCAGTGAATGGACTGGGCAGTTTTTTGAGTCATTTGTGTATCCATGAAAGAGAGTTTTTTTACAAAGTCATGCCAGATTATATTTCTTTCATGGTCTTCTGGAGGGGAGGATTCCGATTCCATTAAGTGGACTTGTATGCATTTGGATCGGGTGACATTGACATAGGATTCGCGCCGGTATTACTCTCGTTTCAACGAATGCTTTTCTGGAATGAGATCAGAGGAGCAGTTTAAAAACAAAGGAGCAGACATGTCAGACTTACCTAAGCGCGTACGTATTCTCGAAGAAGGTCCTCGTGAGGGCATGCAGATCGAGAAAGGGCCGATTCCAACGTCACGTAAGATCGAGTTGATCGATAGCTTGTCTGAGACAGGACTCGAACAGATTCAAGTCACGTCTTTTGTTAGCCCTAAAGCTGTGCCGCAGATGGCTGACGCACCCGAGATCGTCGCGGGTTTTACCCGCAAGCCCGGTGTGCGCTATACCGCCTTGTGGCTCAATGACAAAGGTCTTGAGCGCGCCATCGCAACTGAAAAATTGGACATTCGCGGTTCGCTGTCCTTGACGGCGTCAGAGAAATTTCTCTTGCGCAACCAAAAGCGAACACTCGAGCAAAACGTCGAGGCCGTGCGCTCGATGATTGGGATGTTTAAGCATTACAACGTCACGATTAATCGGGCCAGCATCATGGCGGTTTTTGGTTGTAATTTCGAAGGCGATATCCCGGTATCTCGCATTTTGGGCATGATTCAGACCTTTTATGATTTGTCGGCGGAGCATGACTTCAAACTAGAGGTGCTTTCCTTGGCGGATACGATGGCCTGGGCAACGCCAGGATCCATTCGCAAAGTCGTCGGTGCCGTGCGGAACAAATATCCTGATCTACAGCTGTCCCTGCATCTGCATGACACGCGGGGTATGGGTATTGCTAATGCTTATGCTGGCATGGAAATGGGGGTCGGTATATTTGATGCCGCAGTCGCTGGACTTGGCGGATGTCCTTTTGCCTCTCATTCCGGCGCTTCGGGTAACGTATGCACAGAAGACTTGGTGTTCATGTGCCAAGAAATGGGGATCGAGACGGGCATTAACCTTGAAAAACTGATCGAATCCGCGCTGCTTGCCGAGCAGGTCGTGGGTCATCCCTTGCCTGGCTCCGTGATGAAAGGGGGTTCGCTCGATCGCCTGCGTTTAAAGGTAAAAGAGTCACTGGCCACTGGCGCATAAAGGAGCCTCACATGACAAATATCACTCGTGATCTGGGCACCTTTGCCGCAAACCTTAAGTTCGAACAGATTCCCGCTGCGGCACTTGACGTGATTCATACGGGTTTTGCGGACTGTGTGGGCGTGATGCTCGCGGGACGCGACGAACCTCCTACACAAATTTTGACCCAGGTCCTCGCCCCGCCGCCCGGCCCTGCGACACTCGTGTTTGGCGCGCGCACGGCGAGTGCGACGGATGCAGCCTGGATTAATGGTGTCGCAGCCCATGCGCTTGATTTCGACGATGTCGCGATCAAAGGTCACCCAAGCACAGTATTGGTGCCAGCGATATTAGCGGAGGCCCAAGCGCTCGGTTCTTCAGGTAAAGATATGGTTGTCGCGTATGCGGTGGGCTACGAAGTCTGGGCCGAACTGGCGCGTCGCGATCCTGAGCATTACCACACCAAAGGTTGGCATCCCACGGGTATCTTGGGCGCTATTGCTGCGGCTGCTGCCTGCGCCTCTTTACATAAACTGAATGCTGAGCAATGCGCCATGGCGATTTCGCTCGGTGCGTCGCAAAGCGCGGGCATCATGGCCAATTTTGGCACGATGACCAAACCTTTTCATGCCGGACGCTCCGCGCAGTCGGGCGTGTTGGCAGCTCAGCTTGCCAAGGCCGGCTTTACCTCTTCGCTCGATGCGCTTGAGCATCCGCAGGGTTTTCTTTCTGCGGTATCGCCTGGTACACGATTCGATGTGACCTCGCCTGTGGAGGCTGGAAAAAATTGGAAGCTGACTGTCAGCAAACTTTCAGTTAAAAAATATCCACTCTGCTTTTGCACGCATCGTGCGCTTGATGGCATGCTTGATCTGGTAGCGGAAAAAAAGTTCAAGCCGGAGGAGATAGAAAGCATTAGCGCACGCACCAGTTTTCGCAATACCAAGGTCTTGCGTAACCACAACCCTCAGACGGGTCTCGAGGCCAAGTTCAGTATGGAGTTCGCGATGGCTTCATGTGTCGTGGCTGAGCGCGCCGGACTGACAGAATTAGTCGATGAGTTTGTGTTGAGAAAGGATGTACAGGATCTTATAAAAAAGGTGTCGGTCGAAGCAGACGAAACGGAACACCCAAATTTGCCAGGGTATTCGCCCTTTGATCAAGTCACGGTCAAACTCAAAAACGGACAAGTGATCAAAAGTCGTGAGGTCGTTGCGGTGCGAGGTGGACCCGATCTACCCTTGAGTCGAGAGCATTTGTGGAGCAAGTTCGAAGATTGCGCACGTGTTGGCAACGTCGAGTTTTCCGCATTGCGTTTATTTGACGCGCTGATGTCTCTCGAAAACGTCGCCAAAGTTTCAGATTTGCCTGGTTTGGCTTCAGGAAAAAACTAAATTTCGCTGGTAAAAAAAGGGGTGAATTGAGATTTTCAATCCACCCCTTTGCACATACAGACCTTAGGGTTAGCCGACGTATTTCCGGATCATGCCGAGCGTTCTTTCGCGAGCGAGTTTGGCCGACTCAGCATTGTAGGAGCCACGATGATCGCAATTAAAGCCGTGATCAGCAGGATAGAAAAACGCCTGTTCGTTAGGATACGCCGCGACAACGGCTTTGGCTTTTTCCATGGGAATAGATTGGTCTGTTTCACCAAAATGGAACATGACCGGACACAAGGGCTTTTCTGTGAGGAAGTTTGGAATCCCGCCACCATAATAAGGAGCGGAACAACTAAACCCCGGTACGCGGCTGGCAGCGAGCCAAGCAACCACGCCACCCCAACAGTAGCCAACGATGGCTGCCTTACCGGCTGACTGACCAAACTTGAGTACCGCAGCCACATCAAGCATGGCGTGATCAAAGCTCATTTTTTTCATGACTTCGACACCGGCCATGATTTCAGGCTGGGAATAGCCCGTATCGTATTTGCGCTGAATGCGGTCAAACAAAGCGGGCGCGATGCTGAGGTAGCCATCTGCGGCGTAGCCGTCTGCAACGGATTGGATATGCTTGTTGATACCGAAGATTTCCGGAGCAATCACGACGAGGCCGCGGGGTTTGCCGGCAGGCTCTGCGACATAAGCGTCGAACTCGTGACCGTCGGATGCTTTAAGCTGAATTGTCTTACCCATTTTTATCTCCTTTGTGAAAACACCACGAAATTATATGCAATTAACTGCTAGTCTTTAAGCCTTGTTTCAGATCAATTTCTTATCGGAGCGCACAGCATGACCGAGCCCATGGCACGACTTCTCGCACCAACAGGGCGCTTGAGAGTGGGTTTGTACCCTGGCAGTCCAGGCTCACTGATTGTTGGCGATTCACCCGAAGAAAACAAGGGCTTAGGCTTTGAGCTCGGTCGCGCTTTCGCACAATACCTCAATGTGGTGTTTGAACCCGTTATTTTCCCTACGAATGGCGATATTCTTGCCCAAGCGAAACTTGAACAGTTAGATTTTGTCTTTGTGAATGCAACGCCCGTGCGCGCAGAGTATCTTGCCTTTGCAGACCCCATCCTGTTTACCGATCAAACCTATCTCGTGGGTGCCCATTGTCAGGTTCAGACGATCGCGCAGATCGATAGGCCCGGTCTCAAAGTGGGTGTGTCAGCGGGTAGCACCTCTGAGGCGACACTTCCTAAGCTTTTACTGAATGCTCAAGTCGTATCCACAAACAGCCTAGAAGAGGTCGTCACGCTACTTTCCTCCTGTGACATTGACGCCTTTGCCACAAATAAAGCCATTCTCTACGAGCTTGCTGAGCAGCTCGACGGCGCACGCATCTTGGAGGGGGCGTGGGGTCGAGAAAGTATCGCGATAGGTATACCTAAAAGTCGCGTGCAAGGCTTGCCCGACGTCGCTCGGTTTTGCGCGGATATCAAACAAAACGGCTTGCTAGCCGAAGCGGTGCGCCGCTCGGGGATGCGCGGCGCACAGATTTAAATAGGGACCAACCTGGTGATGCCTGGGGATCGTTAAAAAGTTTTAGTGAGCGAAATCAGGAAGCCACCCTTACCAAGGTTTTGAAGTTGTGGATTCACATAAGAGCCATCTTTTGCATTGGTCCCCACATACGCCATCGAACCCGAGAAGCCACTGCCGAAATCTTTAGTGACACCTAGTTTCCAATCTGTATAGGAAAATAAGCTGCTATTAGAAATGTTGCCGGCGACGGTTTTCCCCGCTACATATTGATAACCAACGTGTGCGTTGAGCGCCAGACCCCAGAAGCCTGTGTCATAGTTCACGGTGAGGTCTGTATAGTTTGAGCCCGCGCTATTCGCAGTGCCAAAAAGTGTTGAGGCAGCCCAGGAAAATTTTAAAAATCCCGTGACAGCATCAAAAGTGAAATTTTGCGCAGCATAAATTTCTGTCGTGTTTGGATTTGCGGCGAAAGCCGATAGGTTGGTCGTGGGATAGTAGTACTGCAAGATACCCACATCGGCCGTAAATCCTTTGGACCATTCATATTTATAACCGCCATAGAAATCCATTTCTATCGGTGCTGAGGCGCTATTGCCAGCCATTGACGCGGAGTCTGAAATCCAGCTAATGGATGAGTTCCAGTTGCCAATATAAAAACCACTGGAGTGCGCATAATCGAAGCCGCCCTGAATCGCTGGACGAAAGTTTGATTGAGAAATCCCACGGTAGCGGTAGTCATTCGTCAAGGTGAGGTTGGCGGTAAAGGGCCCCGGCGCAGCAGCGGCCGCAGGGACTGCAGCTGCGGGGGCTGTTTGAGCGATGGCCGTTTGGGTGAAGGCCGATACCGAAATGAGTGCTGCTGTAAAACCCAAAGCGCTGAGCGTACGTGAGTGATTCATAGTGCCCTCGTGATGTGAATATGCTGTTCGAATCAACGATTAAGCAATATGCATGCCAGCCTTTAGGGATGCTCTCAAATACGGGATTAAGCAGTGTGAATGACGTGCATCGACAAAACGCATGCATGATTTAGACGCATATTGATGTGCAAATGCGTTAATGTAGTGCGGAGACAATCTAAAGAAGAGGCCCGTCTTTAGGGCTTTGCTAGCGAGGAGAAGAAGTCTCTGACGATTTGATCGTACTGAGCGGTCACCGTTCTCGAGGCGGCATGACCGCCGGTCTCGAGAATCACGCATTGTGCATTCGGGATGAGTGCTGCGTATTCTTCAGAAAAATAAAGCGGGGTCAAGATATCATCCCTTGCGCACATGACAAGGGTCGGCACGCTAAGGTGTTTGAGCTCTTTGCGCGGATCGAAATTTAAAATCGCATCAAGTCGACTTGCTTGCGCCTCGGCGCACCCCATAGATTGCACAGCACGCGCTTCGTCGGCCACGAGAGCCTCGTGATGCTGATTGATGTACCAATGCGGATAAAGTAGTAAAGTTGTGTAGCTCGCATAGGCATCGAGGCGACCCATTTCCAGCAAAGTTTTCCGTAAGCCTAATAGTTTGTGCCGATACGCATCGCCATGCGTCGTGCTGGCATTGATAATGAGGCCTGCGATCCGCTCTGGATATTTGAGTGCCAGAGCGACTCCAATCGCTCCGCCCGTTGAATGGCCAAGATAAAGGGTGCGCTCGACACCAGCGGCATTCATGACGGCAATGGCATCCTCGGCCATTTGTTCGATAGACTTCACTGGGATTTGGCTAGAGCGTCCCGTGCCACGTTGATCGTGCAGTATCACCTGGTAATCGTGGCTAAAGGTCTTGGCTTGTGGCGTCCAGTAGGTGGCGACACCGCCGAGCCCAGCGACCATCATAAGTGGGGTTCCTGTACCAAGCGACTCCCAATAAATGCTAGCGCCATCATGCTCAACGTGTGCCATCGTCTGACTCAGCTTCCTAAATAGGCCACAGAGGTAATCTCAACCAGAAACTCCGGTTTGACTAGATCAGCCTTGATGCAATAGCGCGCAGGCGGATTCTTAGGAAAATATTCGGCATAGACCTTGTTCATCGCAGCATAATCTGCGAGGTCTTTGAGGATAATCGCGTTGTAGGCGATATCGGTCATTTTTCCGCCACCTGCTTCGATGACTGCTTTGACGCTTTCAAGTACATGGCGTGTTTGTGCTGTGATATCGCCGATCCCAACAGATTTTCCGTCTTTGTCGATCGCGAGCATGCCCGATACATAGATGTTGTTGCCCGCACGTACGCCGGGTGAATACGGCGCCAGTGGAGGCGCTGAGCCCGTTGGAATAATTGGTGTGTGAGCCATGATGAGATCTCCTTAAACTGAGGTGGCGGGTGCACGGCTGCGTTTAACAAACATCAGGACGGCCATGACTAAGAAGGCGATTCCTAAACCTGTGCGGAACCATCCGCCCATCAAGATGATAGGGACAGCCAAGCAAGCAATAAAGGCTGCCGCATAGTAGGTTGCCCAACGTTTTTTCGCATTACGTGCCGCTTGATAGATGGGGAAGAAAACCGAAAATACAGCCATGACAAAAAAGAACAAGGCCCAAGGGCGCGTAACAAACAAAGTCAGATCATCACTGGTCGCAATCGCGCGCGACAGGTTGATCTCGGCCAATGGCCCGAGCACCACGCCCAACACCATGGGAGTGAGTGGGAATCCATTTCTGACCATGATAAATCCTAGGACACCGAAAATCAGTAGGGTCCAGATGTCAGAGGTAGAGTTATTGAGTGTGAATACACCGATCGCGCAATACAACAGAATCACAACGCCGAGAATATAAAGGGGGATACGTGTGACGAGCAAGAACACGCGCAAACTTGCTGAA
>JBILJA010000245.1:0-2730 GCA_044368775.1 Burkholderiaceae bacterium | reverse complement strand
CGGGTTGCAACACAAAACGTGCGGACAAAATATCGATGTGCTGTTTGTCCGTGGTCACACCAGGATAGTCTTTACCAACCTCAGCCGCACGCTCATCCCAATAAGGCATGCTGATCGCGATACCGTTTGACTTAGTGGCGATGGTCAGGTGCTTACGCGCGCGACGATTAGCCATTTCAAAAGCAAAACGCAAAACACGATCGCAACCGATACGTGTGAAGATCGATTCTTGGAGAACGATTTCGCGATCAGTGCCTTCGAACATTTTCCCGCCGACAGCCGAGTACTCGCCTTCGGTATTTTCACGTACAACGAAAAAGTCGATATCGCCTGCTTTGCGGTTGGCAAGCGGGCAAGGCACGCCATCAAACAAACGCACAGGGCGCAAGTTGATGTATTGATCAAATTCGCGACGGAATTTTAGGAGCGAGCCATACAACGAAGTATGGTCAGCCACAATAGATGGCCAACCCACCGCGCCGAAATAAATTGCATCGCAATCTTGCAGATGACTCTTCCAGTCTGCGGGCATCATCTCGCCCGTCTTGGCGTAGTAATCGCAAGAGGCCCACTCAAAATGACGATACTCAAGATTGAGACCAAATTTTTCTGAGGCGGTTTTCAACACCCGCAAGCCCTCAGGCATCACTTCTTTACCAATACCATCACCAGGCAATACTGCAATACGAAATGGGCGACTCATGCGCTAATCCCCTTGTTGAAAGATACAGAATCTTACTCTTTTCCGGGGACAGAACTCGCACCTAAAATGCTGCGCTGCAGCGATAGCCAGGATTTAATCAATCACGGTTAAACGCTATTTTTTGCAATGTGACGGACCGAGCGCATCTTGGGCAGCACGATCTATACCCACTTTCAGTTCAGAAATGTTCGAAACAGTAAATACCTTTCCACCCGTCGCATTCGCAACACATGCCGCAGCCCCAGAACCCCCTATATCCACAACGTTTATTTTCAAATGCGGTTTTTGACGCGCGAGTTCTCGGGCAACCATACACGGATCACCGCGGCAAGACTCGCCACCATCGGATACCAATAAGATAGTGCTTTCACGATTCACGCCGTCCACTAAGCGCCCCGCCTCAAGGATGCCATCCGCTAGGGGCGTTCCCTGTCGAGGACTTAACCCTCGAAGTTGCTGAATCATCTGACCACGCTGTGCAGGTGCATAACGACCTAAATTTCGTGCCACAGGACACTCATCAACGACCACCAGTCCTGTTCCGACGTCCGAAGGAAGACGTTGCAACACGTCGATCGTCGCCTGCTGCGCGGTCACCATGCGGGTGGGTTGACTGATTAGCTGTTCAAATTTACTACGCTCTTGCGGACTGAGGAATTGCATTGCCAGAGGACCGCGGTTGAGAACTGAAAATGCCCACAGTTCCTCTTGGCGCGTCGCATTGATATTAATCATCATTGAACCGGATGCATCAAACACCACAACCATTTCTGGAGCAAGCGCAGGAGGTCGATCGGCCGGACAAAGATTCTTTGCCGTATTGATCGTAACCGGTGGCTTGGCGACAGGCTTGGGTTTAGGTGGCGGCGCAGGAGCAACTTTAGGAGGCTCGGGGATAGGCTCTGGAACAGGCTCAGGAACAGGTTCGGGTTCTGGCTCTGGATCCACAAATGGAGGATCTGCTGGTTTGGGCTCTGGTTCTGGCTCTGGCTCTGGTGGGGAAACAGTGGGCGGCGTAATAGCGACCTGTGGCAAAGGATCAGGAACATTGATCGGCTCAGGCGTATTTTCTATCACCGGCTGAGACGATATCAACGAAGTCAACGGGTCAACGGCATTCAATGGCGATCGCGGACACCAAAGCCACCAAATAAGCGCCAACAATAACAACAATGCCAAGAGCCACCATGGCCATACTCGACGTGCAGTCGGCGCAGTAGCCGCAACCACCGGAGGAAGTGGTGCGACTAATTTTTCACGCGGTACGGCACTCGTAATGGCCTTGTCCCAAAAAAGCAAAACTGGCTGACCACCAACTGAGTAAATCGCTTCAATTGGGGGATCATCGCTGGCTTGTCGCAAAAGTTGCAACACATTTGGATCGTGTTCAGCTGTCGATGCGTATACTTTTGAAAACTGCTCGATCGCGCGCAGTCGCTCAAACAATATAATAGAAAGATCTTGAGCAGCTTGAGTAGCAAGATCAGTATAAGCTGTTGGCTGACCCGCAAAAGAACTAAAAAACTGCACTTCACCTTGATTGTTTACTTGAGGTGTAGAGTAAAGAGCCGCAACACTTGGCGGAACATGATTGCCAAGTGTGCGAGATAACAGATCGTGCAACGCCTTTAACCCAGCAACTGACTCAGGCGAAAATTTGCGTTGCGTAATCCGATTCATATTTAGTTATTAAGACTTTTTTGCATCTCTTCAATTTCTGTCTTAAGTCCTTTAATTTGAGCTTCAAGGGCTTTAGGGTCAGCTGGAGATGTATTTTCTAAAGAAACTAATTTTGCCATGGCAACCTTGATTTTATCGTTCAACGCTTTGTTGCCAGCATTTGTCTTTTGTAATTGACGCAAATACGCGCCGGTGCTACGACTGATTGCAGTCACATCGGCACGACGCTGCTCTACGCTTGCTTTCGTCAAGTTATTTTGCTTTTCCATATTGGACAGAGCAGAACGAAGGAGTGCATTAGTCTGCCTTTCCTCGGCAAGTTTTGTCTCTTGATCTTTAGCGCGCGC
>JBILJA010000244.1:0-2732 GCA_044368775.1 Burkholderiaceae bacterium | reverse complement strand
TTACACCATGCGCCTCAGCCAGTTCGGTGACTGCGGATAATAAGGTTTGCCCAGTGGAGAGCGAACCTTGCAGAGAACGTGCAGAGCTAGGCACACAAAAAATACGCTGCGAATCGGGAATTCCGGGGTGGGCAATATGACGCATAGTGGGCATTTAAAGAGAATGAAGTTTCTATTTAGAGATCATAGCGATTATTGCCGAGGTCGTACGAGTTGTTGTTGATTGGGTAATATTAAAGATTGCGTCAGCATGCGCTAGATTCGCCCTACTCAGCAAACAGGACTCGTAACATGGATTTTTCCCTGACCCCCGCACAACTCGAGTTGCAAGACCGCACTCGTCGATTTATCGCCGACAAGATTATTCCTCTTGAAAGAGACGCACGTGCGACTTCTCATGGCCCAACGGAAGAGCTTCGCGCTCAACTCGTAGGCCTCGCCCGCGAAGCAGGTTTATTGACGCCCCACGCCTCGATCGACATGGGTGGTTTAGGACTGACGCACACGGACAAAGCGATCGTCTTTGAAGAAGCCGGTTATTCGACACTCGGCCCAACGGCGATGAACATCCATGCGCCCGACGAAGGCAATATTCACCTGATGGAGATGGTGGCCACCGAAGAACAAAAAGAACGTTGGTTGCGTCCACAGGTGCAAGGATTGACACGTTCTTGTTTTGCGATGACTGAGCCCCACCCCGGTGCAGGTGCGGATCCCTCGATGATGCTGACGACTGCGGTCAAAGACGGTGACCACTATGTCATTAACGGCACTAAGTGGTTCATCACGGGCGCACAAGGTGCGAGCTACGTCATCATTATGGCCAAAATGGAGGACGGGTCTGCGACCATGTTCCTGTCTGACATGAGCCGTGAAGGCATCAGCGTGACCCGTCAAATGGATGCGATGGATAGCTGTTTTACCGGCGGTCATTGCGTCATGGAGTTTACGAATGTTCGTATTCCTGCGACCGACGTGCTTGGAGAAATCGGACGTGGCTTTAAGTACGCGCAAGTGCGCTTGGCCCCTGCCCGACTCACACATTGCATGCGCTGGCTAGGACAGGCTCGCCGTGCCCATGATATCGCCACAGAGTATGCACGCACGCGCCAAGCGTTTGGACGCGCGTTAGGTAAGCACGAAGGCGTGGGCTTCATGCTTGCCGACAACGATATGGATATCCAGACTTCGCGCTTGCATATTGCTCACACGGCCTGGCTCTTGGACCAAGGACAGACGTGTAATTTTGAATCAAGTCGCGCAAAGGTCACGTGCTCTGAAGCTGAATGGCGCATTGTGGACCGTTGCGTACAAATGCTAGGCGGTCAAGGTGTCACAGGTGAAACGATTGTGATGCGTATTTTCCTGGATATGCGTGCCTTCAGGATTTATGACGGCCCAAGCGAAGTCCATCGCTGGAGTATGGCCCGCAAAATTCTGGATGCAGCGGACAAAAGCGCAGGAGTGCAGATAGGAGTCAAGGCATGAGCGCGGCAGAATTCAATCATGCACTGTTTAGTCTGCAGGGTCGCACGGCGTTGGTCACGGGGGCTTCGAGTGGCATCGGTCGCCACATGGCAAAAACCCTCGCACAGGCGGGCGCACATGTCATCGTCGCTGCGCGCCGCGTGGATAAGCTTCAAACGCTTGTCGATGAAATCAAAGCCTCGGGATCACAAGCCTCTGCGGTGTCACTCGACGTGACAAGCGCTGACAGTGTCAAGACGTGCTTTGATCAAATCGAAGCGCTTGGACTCGTGGCAGATATCATTGTCAGCAATGCCGGCACCACTGTTGCAAAACCTGCGCTTGATCAGACCGAGCAAGATTGGGATGATGTGATTGATACCAATTTAAAAGGCTGCTGGATGGTTGACACAGAGGCGGCACGCCGCCTAGTCAAGCACAAGAAGAAAGGAAGCATCATTAATATTTCGTCGATTCTAGGCGAGCGAGTTGCAGGTGCAGTTGTCGCCTATGCCACGTCTAAAGCAGGTGTGATTCAGTTCACCAAAGCACTGGCGCTGGAGTTTGCCCGCTACGGTATCCGTGTGAACGCGATTTTACCGGGCTATGTTGTCACGGATCTCAATCGCGACTTTTTAGTAAGCGAGGCAGGTAAAAAACTCGAATCACGCATACCCTTTCGGCGCTTTTGTCAGATGGAAGATTTGGATGGCCCCTTACTTTTGCTCGCGTCGGAAGCAAGCCAGGCCATGACGGGCACGACCTTACCCGTAGATTGGGGGCATCTGGTGAGCTCGCTATGAGTGATACGACCGCTCACCCATCTAGTGAATCCAACACCTATGGACAATTTAAGCTTGAGGTGTTGGCAGACTGGCTGCGGGGGCAAGGGATTGTTGAGCGCGGCGCGCTTTCTTGTCAGCCCTTGACGGGGGGGCAATCAAACCCCACGTTTTTGCTGACAAACGGCTCGCAACAACTGGTCCTCCGCAAAAAGCCGCCCGGTGTTTTGCTGGCTTCTGCGCACGCCGTTGATCGGGAGTATCGCGTGATGAACGCGTTACAAAACAGCGATGTCCCAGTTCCAAAATTGTATGCATTTAGTGATGACCTTGAGATTGTCGGCACGCCTTTTTACATTATGGAGTTCCTTAAGGGACGTGTGATTGTGGACCAGTCACTACCAGGCATGTCTCCTGCGCAACGTAGCGCGATTTACGAAGAAATGAACCGTGTGATTGCCTCGCTCCACCAAGTTGATCCCA
>JBILJA010000243.1:0-2737 GCA_044368775.1 Burkholderiaceae bacterium | reverse complement strand
TCATGATCATGACCACGATCATGCACATCCGCACTCACCACCTGCGCCCGATGACGACGACGGCTACGACCGTTATGAAGTCTTGCTCCAGACTGCGATTCGTGAACTGCTCGACGAAAAAGGCATCATTACCGCCGACGAACTGCATAGACAGATCGACTATCAGGACAGCTTGACACCCGCCATCGGTGGAAAAATCGTTGCAAAAGCCTGGGTCGACCCCGAGTTCAAAAAGAAATTGCTGGCCGATCCACTCGAGACCATCAATGCGTCCTTTGAGTTGGACATCACCACACCGCTTGATCTCGTCGTTTTGGAAAACACGCCCACTGTGCATAACGTGGTGGTCTGTACGCTCTGTTCTTGCTATCCACGGATGTTATTGGGCATTCCACCGGCTTGGTACAAATCAATCGACTATCGCTCGCGTGTCGTGAGCGAGCCACGTAAAGTGCTGGCTGAGTTTGGCACGCACCTCCCTGATGACGTCGAGGTCCGCGTGTCGGACAGTACGGCAGATTTGAGATTTTTAGTGTTGCCCTATCGGCCTGCTGGCACCGAAGGCATGAGCGAAGCCGAATTGGCAGAGCTTGTGACGCGTGATTCGATGATTGGCACCTCATTGCCTCTGACTGCAAAGCCTTAAGCAATGGGCGTCACAGGCTTTTCAGAGTCTGTGACGCAAATGTCCAAACGTGGCGAGTGAAACTCCGCACCGTGGACAGCATACGTTAAAGAATTTTCTGACGAATGCGCGTAATAATGATCTCTGCCAAGATCACAATCACGAAGATTGAAATCAAAATGACCGCGACGCGATTCCATTGAAAAAGATTGAGCGCCGTATCAAGCGCCATGCCAATACCGCCAGCGCCAACCAAGCCGAGCACTGCAGACTCTCTGACATTTATATCCCAACGCAAGAGTACGATCGACCAAAATGCAGGTTTAATCTGCGGCCAATAACCATACTGAATCAAAGCTCCGGTGCTTGCTCCCACTGAGGTGAGCGCTTCGATCGAACCACGCTGCGCCTCTTCGACTGACTCGCCCACAAGTTTTCCGACAAAGCCAATCGAACGGAAGGCGATCGCCATTGTGCCGGCCAGTGGTCCTGGTCCAAAAATCGCAATGAACAACAACGCCCAGACCAATGAATTTACTGAGCGACTCGAAACAAGAATAAAGCGGGCAAAAGTATTGATCAGGCGATTCGGCGTGAGGTTGTTCGCAGCGAGTAAACCGATGGGGACCGCGAGCAGCACCGAAATAATCGTCCCTAGCGTAGCGATATGAATGGTTTCGATCAGCGCATCATGCACGGAACCGGAGTAATGCGCCCAGTCCACCGGCCACATGCGCGAAAACAAATCAGCCATTTGTTCTGGTGCATCCAGCAAAAACTCCGGGATGATCTGAACCTGACGGATTGACTGGACAACAGCCGCGACAAAAATAAAATAAAAGCCAAAACGTACCAGTCTTTGGCTCAGCGAATAACGCTCCCAGACTCTGTTCATGGCTTGACCTTGGGAGCGGGCACGTATGAGGGCTTGCCTTTGAATAATTCCGCGATGGTGAGATTGTCCAGAAACACTCGACGAATCACATTCGCGAGCAACTCTCCAATCATGATGAGCGTGATAATGCTGATCAAAATCGCACAGACGTAATCGTAGTCAAACCGCTGGAACGCCGAAAACAGTGTCCCACCTATACCCCCCGCACCCACGATTCCGACCATGGTCGAATTACGAAGGTTGGAGTCGAACTGATAGGTGCAAAAGCCGATGAAGCGGGGAAAGACTTGGGGTAGCACTGAAAAAATAATCACATTCGCAAAGGAGGCACCTGTCGCGCGGACCGCTTCGACTTGTTTGAGGGAGATTTCCTCGATCGATTCTGTAAAGAGCTTACCGATAAATCCGATCGAAGCCACGGTCAGCGCGAGGATACCAGCCAAGGCACCGAAGCCTACCGCTTTCACAAACAAAATCGCCACAATCACCGGATGCAAAGCACGACAAAACGCCACAATCGTGCGTGCGGGCCAGGAAGCCCAACCGGGCATTAAATTACGCGCGCCAAGAAGACCCAATGGCAGTGCCAGAAAAATACCAAGTGTCGAAGCCAGCACAGCGATCTCGAGACTTTCTGAAAGTCCCTTGATGAGCAAGTTATAACGCTCAAAATTGGGGGGAAACATCCGATTCAAAAACGTCGCCGCATGACCTAGGCCTGCGACAAAACGCGCGAGCGTCACGTCTAATTGCGCGCTCGCATAGATGACATACAGCATACCCAAGAACACACCAAACTTAGCTTTGAGTGACATGGAAAAGGGTTTTGGATGCGCACGAGGTGCGACAGTCGAGGTGGCGATTGTCATACGATCCAGGACTCGCCGCCGTAAATCCTTTTGAGCATGCCATGGTCCAGACCTGCCGCAGGGCCATCGTAAACGATCTCGCCACCAGACATTCCGATTAGGCGAGACGCGTAGCGCTTCGCGAGTTCCACATCATGCATGTTGATCATGACCGGAATTTGCTGGGCCTGTGCTTGCGCTGTCAACAACTCCATGATCTCGACTGAAGTTTTGGGATCTAGTGAGGATGTTGGCTCATCGGCCAATAAAATAGCCGGGGCTTGCATCAGCGCGCGGGCAATGCCAACACGCTGGCGCTGTCCGCCCGATAAGGCATCAGCACGCTGGCTGGCAAAATCACCCAGTCCC
>JBILJA010000241.1:0-2748 GCA_044368775.1 Burkholderiaceae bacterium | reverse complement strand
AGTCCGCGCGACTCCTGAGGCAAGGTTTCTAGCGTAACTTGAGTAAATCTTTTTTGTTTTGATGTTGACATGTGAGATCCAAAAGTGAATGGAGTGGTGTAGGTTCGATGGCCCAAAAGGCGAAAAGGTTTTATAGCCTAGATTTAACGGATGGAGGTTTGCGTGCGTTGCAGCAATTCTTTGTATTTTGTGGCATCACCGGCGAGGCGAGCCTTAAACTCGGCAGGTGAAGACGTTTGCACTTCCATTCCCTGCGCCGCCAATTTTTCGTAAAACTTTGGAATCGCGCCGACCTTTTTAATGGCCGCATTGAGTTTTTCAACGACGGCGACAGGCGTCCCCGCGGGCGCGATGACGCCTTGCCATGTGTAGGCTTCAAAACCAGGCAAAGTTTGCGCCACAGTCGGCACATCAGGCGTTGCAGAGCCACGCTTGACCCCCGAGGTTGCAACCAAAACGAGGCGGCCTTCTTTGATGTGTTCGGAATTACCCACGAGAGAAGTGAACATCATATCGACACGACCTGCTAAGAGGTCGATCAGAGCGGGACCCGCGCCTTTATAAGGGACATGAACAAGATCGATGCCGGCAGCGACACGAAACGACTCGCCTGCGAGGTGTTGTGCCGACCCGTTTCCTGAGGAGGCAAAGTTCAACTTACCGGGATTTTTCTTGGCATAGTCGAGTAATTGTTCAACCGTATTAATGTTTAAACCTGGCGTCACGAGAAGCCCAAGCGGTTGGATCGTTGTCTGGGAAACGGCAGAAAAGTCTTTGACAGGATCGTAGGTGGGGGTGTTATGCAAAAGAGGTGTGATGACAAACGCGTTTGTGCCAAAAAGCAAACTGTAGCCATCTGGATTCGCGCGTTTGATCGAGTCTGTGCCGACGAGCGTACCGCCGCCCGCCCTGTTTTCAACAATCACGGACTGCCCCAGGATCGGTGTTAGCTCTTGAGCAAGCATACGCGCCACGATGTCGGTTGCCCCACCTGGGGCATAGGCGACGATCAGCCGAATCGGTTTGTCTGGAAATTGAGCGCTGCTTTGACTGCCGCTCTGAGCGCCGGCGATTGGGCTAAGAAGGATCAAGGAAGACAGCAGGCTGGTGATGAGATGTCGCATATTCATTTTTATATCCTTGCATTGAAAATAAGAGGTTCTTGTGTTCCGCCAGCTCCAAACAGGCGATCTGCCATGACTTGGCAGCGTTTCATATAACGATGCTCATCGGGCCCATAATCGGCGACTGCATTGTGCGTGGTGCCGATGTTGTCCCACATTAGGACCGAGTCTTTATTCCAGGCGTGGGTATAGAGATATTTGTCCTCAAGCTGACGTGCGAAGAGTTCTTCGAGTATTTCGTCGCTTTGCGCTTTAGGTAAACCATTAATCTCGATGGCATAGCCAGGATTCGCGTACAACACTTTTTTTCCTGTCAGCGGATGCGTGAGGAAGGCAGGGTGGCGCGCAGGCGGCCGGGCGTTTCTTTCTTTTTCACTCAAGGGCGGACGCGTGCTGCCAGGGCGGGTTCGCATCATGTCCCAAAATTTGTTGAAGTCATGGGTGATTGTCTTATCTGCGAGTGTGGACTTTAGGTCTTCGGAGAGATCCTCATAGACCGCGTGCATATTTCTAAATTGTGTCGCACCAAGAGGCTTTCCATCACGATGCGGAATCGTCGTGCCGTATAAAATATTGGCTAGGGCGATGACGGGCGCATAAGACATGTCTGTGTGCCACGATTGCCCGGCATCTTTAAGTCCGAGTGGTTGACCATTCTCAACCATATTTGAAAGAATCATCACCTCTGGGAAACCTGGTTCTTGTGCCCGACCTCCCGGACTAATATAGAGTTCACCAAAGCTCTGACTAAAGGCTTTGAGTTGGGCTGTCGTCAAAGATTGCTTCGGAAACTCGAGTACGCCATAGCGCCCAAGCGCGAGCAACAGCAGATCGGTTTGTGTCGCACTTAATGGTTTCGACAGATCAAGCTCTTCAACGCGAACACCGAGCGTTTCAGGCATCGGATTTAATTTCATTTTTTTGTCTCCATCTATTTCTGTTATTCGCTTTCAAACATTTGGTCGCGCCTTGTGCCATGACGTGTCTCG
Source organism: Burkholderiaceae bacterium (assembly GCA_044368775.1). GTDB lineage: Bacteria > Pseudomonadota > Gammaproteobacteria > Burkholderiales > Burkholderiaceae_B > Zwartia. The sequence goes on along the minus strand of JBILJA010000241.1, from coordinate 635 downwards.
TTGATAGGCATCAGCGATCTTGAGAATCATTGCCTCGTCAAAGGGTTTGCCAACGAGTTGAAAAGCAAGAGGCATCTGTTGGCTTGAAAAACCAGCGGGCACGCTCATCGCGGGTAAGCCGAGATAATTGATCGCTCGGTTGGTATAGGTCAGCTGACTAATGGACTGAAGCACGGTGTTGAGATCGCCTGTGGTGGTCGCCGCAATGGTGGGTGTGTGCAAGCGGGCAACGGGGATATGGAGTGCGTCACAGTTTCCAAGACTCGTCGCTAGATATTCCTTGATGAAGATATCCCTGGCGCGAAGCGCTTCGGCGTACCCAATTCCCGTCTGACTAAAGCCGGGTTCAATTCGGGCGCGAACCTGATCGCTATAGTCTTGTGGACGCTCTTCAAACCATTTTCGATGGACTTGCCCAGCCTCGGCTGTCAAGACGATCGCAGTCATCTCGTGAATGCGCAGCATATTGGGTACCTTGACTTCGACGAGCTCGGCGCCGCGTCCGCGCAAGACTTGCAAGCTGGCCTCCAAGGCTGCCGCCATTTCAGGGTCAAGATTTTCACGATAAAAATCTTGGGGAACCCCGATTCGAACCCCTTTTAAATCGCCTGTCAGTGTTCTTTCGTAGTCTTCGC
>JBILJA010000007.1:0-36243 GCA_044368775.1 Burkholderiaceae bacterium | reverse complement strand
CGCGTTTTCTCCAGCGGTGGATGAAAAGCAAATCAAAGACCCTCAACTACTCGCCTTGTTCAAAGCTAAAAAAGCCGATGCCGACGCCACTCGCGCTAAAGCCAAGATTGAAGAAGAATGGGCGAGCAGAGCGAAAGCCAATTACGCTCGTGCTATCACACTCGCCAACTCGGCGAAATAAGTCAGACAAGGCCCTTCGGGGCCTTTTTAAAGGTGCATGACAACCGTGAAGCGTAATCACCCCGGTCTGATCGCGATCGCAATCGCAATCGCCTTATTTTTATTTGTATTTTTAATCGGTCCGATTCTGACGGTCGTCTACACGGCGTTTAGCGATGGTCATGGCGGCTTCACGCTGACGCACTTTTTGGCCTTCGCCGAAATCTCGCTGATGCGTGAGTCCTTTGCAAACAGTCTTTTCGTCGCAGGTATGACTGTTTTTTGGGCAACCATTATCGCCATTCCACTCGCCTATCTGACCATGCGATTTCAGTTTCGCGGTGCGGTCCTGATTCAAACCCTTGGTGTCTTGCCCTTAGTCATGCCCGCCTTCGTGGGCGCGGCCGCTTTACAGCTGATTTTTGGTCGCTCTGGCGCGGTCAACTTGATCCTCATGGACAATTTCGGTTTCAGTATTCCTGTTATGGAAGGATTGAAAGGTATTATTTTTGTTGAAACGCTGCACTATTTTCCATTTATTTTGCTCAATCTTTCCGCCTCGCTTGCGACGATCGACTCATCCATGGAAGAAGCAGGTCAAAACTTGGGGGCCTCAGGCTGGCGCCTTTTTAGAAAAGTTATTTTCCCACTTGCACTCCCCGGCTATATCGCAGGCGCGTCCTTGGTATTCATCAAAGTGTTTGACGACCTGGGTACCCCGCTCGTCCTAAACGTCACCAATATGCTCGCGCCACAAGCCTATCTGCGCGTGACTTCGATCGGCATCGAAGATCCCATCGGCTATGTGATCTGCGTCATCTTGGTTTTGTTTTCGATCGCAGCCATGGCGGGCTCCTGGTGGTTTGTTAAACGTCGCGATTACGCGCTGGTATCGCGTGGCGGTGCGCAAGCGCCCAAACGCAAACTCACTAACTGGCAAACGGCCTTGGCTTACGGTTGGATCTTCGGCATTCTGATGCTGGTGCTGTCCCCTCACCTCGGTATTTTATTGATGTCGCTTTTTAAAGTGTGGAGCTTTAGCGTTCTACCAGAGCAATTCACACTCGTCCATTACGCGACAATTTTTACCGACGCAAAACAGATGATCTGGAACACTATTCTGTATTGCGGACTAGCGGCTTTCATCGACATCATCATCGGTGGCGCCATCGCCTACATTGTGATCCGCACAACGATTCCTGGTCGTCAAATTCTGGATCATCTCGTGACCGTTGCGCTGGCCATGCCCGGCCTTGTGCTCGGCATCGGTTATCTACGCGCATTTCGCGGGATCGAGTTACCTTTTGGCGCAGGAGCACTCACTGCGAGCTGGGTGATTTTTGTCATTGCTTACTCTGTGCGAAGACTACCCTACGCGCTTCGCTCCTGTATGGCCGCACTGACTCAAGTGCACCCGGCTCTCGAAGAGGCTGCTGAAAACGTCGGCGCGGGTCGCTGGCGCACAATTCGTAAAATCGTCATCCCATTAATGATGGGAGGTCTTCTCGCAGGCTTTGTGACCAGCTTTATCACTGCCGCGGCTGAGATATCAGAAACGATCTTGCTCACAAGCAGGGAAAGCTTGGCCCCGATGTCTTATGGCATCTACTTGTATTTTCAGTCGATCGCGGGGCGCGGTCCAGGCGCCGCGCTGAGTGTGGTTGCTATATCGATCGTCGCGCTTGGCACTTACATCACGCATCGCTTGGCCGCAACCGCCACGCCCCACCAAAACGTTGGAAATCGAACATGAAATCGGTTGGTATCGAGATAAAAAATATCGCGTTGTCGTTTGGCTCCACTGCGGTACTCAAAGACATCTCCCTGACAATTCAACCGGGTGAGTTCTTTGCGCTGCTTGGCCCGTCAGGTTCAGGCAAATCCACGCTTTTGCGTTTGATCGCAGGTTTCAATCAACACCAACGCGGCGAGCTGCTGATCGATGGCAAAGACGTGACGGGCACGCAGCCATGGTTGCGTAACGTTGGCATGGTGTTTCAAAACTACGCACTATGGCCCCATATGACTGTGGCGCAAAACGTCGCATTTGGCCTAGAAGCGCGCAAACTTCCTAGCGCCGAGATCCGCACCAAAGTCGCCAGCGCGCTAGAACTCGTCGATATGGGTGAGCTCGCGAACCGTCGGCCCGGTCAACTTTCGGGTGGTCAACAACAGCGTGTGGCGATCGCGAGAACACTTGCGATCGAACCTCAGGTTTTGCTGCTTGACGAACCGCTTTCAAACCTCGATGCCAAACTTCGCACGCAGACACGCCAGGAGCTTGTTCAGTTGCAGCGCCGTCTTGGCATTACCACTATCTTTGTCACACACGATCAAGAAGAGGCACTGACAACCTGTCATCGCATCGCCGTCATGGATCAAGGCGTGATTCAACAAGTGGGCTCGCCAATGGAGCTGTTTGATTTTCCGGTTAATCGCTTTGTCGCCCAATTTGTAGGCTCAGTCAATCTGTTTGCCGGTCGATTCATCACCGAAGGCGATCATCTTCGGTTTGACTCTGCGACTCTCGGGATGCTGACCCTACCTAAAGGACTTGAACTGCAAAGCACCGAAATGGATTTGGCTTTCCGACCACACGCAGTCCGTTTTGTCGAAAATGCTGAAACTGATTTACAAAATAACCTCGCCCTGAAAGGCGAGATTGTGGATTCGGAGTTTTTAGGGGAATTCATTCGCTACGAGGTGCGCGTCGGTCAGGCAATGGTCAAAGCAGACATTCCTCACACGCGCGGAGCATCACCTCTGCAAATAGGTGCTCAGATTCATTTGCGCATCCCCTCTCAAGAACTTAGATTTGTCACCGCTTAAACTGCCAACAGGATACCAAGCTATGCGCGCACGTCGACCTACCTTTTTCACCATACCCGCTCTACTGCTGACATTCGTTTTAACCGGCTGCGGCACAACGACACCTGTTGTCCCTGAATACAAACCCACCATCGCTCAAGAAGGCAAAGATGTCATCTGGATACCGACGCCGACGGACCTTGCAGAGCGCATGCTCAAGATTGCAAACGTCACGAAAAATGACCTCGTCTACGATCTCGGCGCAGGCGATGGAAAAATTGCGATCCTAGCGGCAAAGCAATTTAATGCAACCGCGATCGGTATCGAGTTCAACCCCGATATGGCTGAGTACGCGAGAAAAAATGTCCAGCTTGCCGGCGTCTCCAACAAAGTCAGCATCATCACTGGTGATATTTTCAAAGAAGATTTTTCCAAAGCCACTGTTGTGACGCTCTATCTCCTGCCTGCGCTCAACATCAGGCTGAGGCCCACGATTCTTGCGATGAAACCCGGGACTCGTGTGGTCTCCAATACCTTCACCATGGGTAACTGGACGGCAGATCAGACCGTGCAAAGCGATAGCGGCCATATGGGTTATATGTGGATCGTGCCCGCCAGAGTCGAAGGGAGCTGGACAATCTCTGGTCTACCAGGTTTATCCAACAGCAATTCTGTGCGTTTGAGCATCTTGCAGCAGTATCAAGAAATTACGGGTGCGCTTCAAGTGTCAGGCAAGCCGAACAGCATTTCGATCAAGGGACGACTGAACGGCGATCAAATCAGCTTTGAATACCGCGATCAAGCGGGTGTGCTGAGAAGCTTTGTTGGTAGCGTTGAAAACAATATGATCAAAGGATCTTTGAAAGGCGATCCATCCATCGTCATTTCAGCTAAAAAAACCTCTTAAATAGCGCCTCATCCTAACGTATACTCGAAATTGGTTGATTCAAATACTTATACGCTTTTTAAACAAATCAGGCACTTAGGAGATCCTTTTGATCAACGCTAAACTTAAACGCTACGTTTCGACCTTAGCACTTGGTATCCTTCCATTGGGCGCAACACTTTCCGTCCAAGCTCAAACAGCTGCAAATTATCCAGACCGTCCCGTCAAAATCATGGTGGGTTTCACCGCCGGCGGTACGACAGACGTCATCGCACGCGCTATTGCCAACGAATTACCCAGCCGTATCAAGGGCGCCAATTTCATCGTTGAAAATAAACCCGGTGCTGGCGGCAATATTGGAACGGCTGATATCGTCAAAGCGGCTCCCGATGGTTACAGCATTTTGATGGCCTCAGTCGGTCCCTTGACGATCAACCCCTCCTTGCAAAAACTAGCCTACGATCCACTCAAGGATTTAGTGCCCATTATTTTGGTCGCCGACGTCCCGAACGTGTTGGTCGTGAATCCTGAAAAAGGCATCAAAAACTTCAAGGATTTCCAGGCTTGGGTCAAAGCTAACCCTGGCAAGCTAAATTACGCCTCGACAGGTGTCGGTACTTCAGCACACTTGTCGAGCTTTATGCTGATGCAGCGTATGGGCATTGATGCTCAGCATATCCCCTACAAAGGTGCCGAGGCACTTAATGACCTACTTGCTGGACGCACTGACTTTATGTTTGCGACCATTCCTTCTGTGATTACACCCATCAAAGCCGGCAAACTGATCCCAATCGCCGTATCCAGCCTAGAACGTTCGCGCTCGATGCCCGATGTTCCTACTATCGCTGAGAGTGGCTTTCCTGGCTACTCATCTGGCTCATGGTTTGGCCTGCTCGCACCTAAAGGCACTCCTCAGGCAATCATTGATAAGCTGAATAAAGAAGTCAACGCTATCATGCCGAACCTTGAGCAGCGTTTTATCGTTGCAGGTGCGGATCCCGTTGGCAAGACACCTGCGTACTTCGCAGAATTCATGGCCAAGGAAACTGCCAAATGGAAGAAAGTGGTAGAGGACTCTAACGCAGCGAAGAAGTAACTATTTAGCTGTTCAAGACGCTTCATCTATAAAAAAGGCATCCCCGCAAAAAGGGATGCCTGTTTTTTTTAAATCAATTTTTAAATGATCACCGTGTCTAACGAGCCACTCCTGAGATCCTTCCCGCATTTATCCTTTCGAGGTGTAGGCGTGATCGCCGCGCTAATGATGAGCCTTGTCGCCGGATGCGCCACGCAACATGCCGGCACTGATCAATATCAACCGCTCATGGCTCAACGCGGTAAAGACGTGATGTGGATGCCAACTCCAAACGCGATCGTGACCGAAATGCTAGAAATGGCTCAAGTGACCTCGATTGATCTTGTCTACGACCTAGGTGCAGGCGATGGAAAAATACCGATCGAAGCAGCGCGTCGCTATGGCGCTAGAGCTGTTGGTATTGAATACAACCCGGATATGGCTGCGCTGGCGAGACGAAACGCTCAACAAGCGGGCGTCAGCGATCGAGTGACGATCGTGACAGGTGACATTTTTAAGGAAGACTTTTCAAACGCGACCGTTGTCACGCTTTATCTTCTGACTGAACTTAATATCAAACTTAAGCCCACTCTTCTCAAAATGAAGCCCGGTACACGTATCGTTTCCCACACTTTTGCCATGGGTGCATGGACTCCGGATGAAGTCGTTTTGACCCATGGCGAGTCTTCTGGATATTTTTGGATTGTTCCCGCAAAAGTCGAAGGAAAATGGTCAGTGACGGGACTTTCCGGTTTTGAAAATGCGCAATTAAGTATTGTGCAAAAGAATCAAAAATTCGATGCTCAATTAGCGCTGACAAAAAAAGATACTCAGCGCATCGAGGGCAAGCTACGAGGATCACGCATAGACTTCGACTATGTCGATACCGATGGCAAGCTCATGCGTTTTGTCGGAGAAGTTGGAGCGAACACAATACATGGTTCTATTCAGCAACAACCAAACAGCGTCGTCACTGCAAAAAGAATGCAGTAAACGATGCTGGGTAAAACTTTTTAAAGTTACTTGAGACTGATGTTGGCTTCTTTGATGATCTTGGACCAGCCTGTGGCCTCAGATTGAACCAGTTCGCCGAGTCCCGCAGGTGTGCTGTAACGGACGTCCAAGCCCTGAGGGCTTAACTTTGAAGCAAGTTCAGGGTTTGCCAATACTTTTTTGAGGGCTGCATTGAGCTTGTTGACTGTTTCAGTAGGCGTACCCGCGGGTGCAAACAATCCATACCAAGTCGTATACCCAAACTCAGCAAGACCTGCCTTTGAAATCTCGGGAATCCCCATTTTTGCCGCGCCTGCACTCGCGCCGCTCATGCCGATTGCGACAACTGCCCCACGATCCATCAGCGGTTTTAATGAAGGCATGCTGCTAAACAAAGCCTGCACTTCGCCAGAGGCCAAGTCGGCGATCACTTGCGAAGTGCCTTTGTAGGGGATGTGCACAGCATCAATCTTGGCTTGGGACTTGAACATTTCCATCCCTAAGTGGGCTGCGCCACCCGTACCCGCCGAACCGAAATTTAATTTTCCAGGATTTGCTTTAGCGTAATCAATCAGGCCTTGAACGGATTTAACCCCTATTTTTGAGGTCACAACCAAGACATGTGGACTCGTCGAGACCAACCCCACAGGTGCCAATTGCTTGGTCACCGCAGCAAACTTATCGCTCAATAAGGGATGGATCACCACCGTACCAGACGCGGCAAACAATAAGGTGTATCCATCAGCCGTTGCACGACCCATATTGTTGAGTGCCACCACGCCGGAGCCACCAGGCTGATTTTCAACAATCACAGGCTTGCCAAGGTCATCCGCCATCAAACGGGCCACTTCACGCGCTACAAGGTCTGCCGGACCGCCCGCAGCGAACGGTACGACAAAAGAAATCGACTTTGAGGGAAAACTTTGCGCCTGCGCTGGACCTATCAGCGACAGTGCGGCGAAAGCCGAGGCCAAAAAACATAATCCGAAACGCATAAAAGATATCTCCATGTCATCAAAAACCGCTGGACAATTGAACCTCATAACCCATAGCATAACCCTCACTGCTGTCCTTTATGACAACCTTTATTCGGAGCCATTCCAATGTTTCAACACATTTTGTTCGGACACCCCCTCAAAAAGCTCGTCTCCGCGACGGCCGCAATCGGATTTTTATTGCTCTCGGGCACAGCACAGGCCCAGTCAGATAAAAAAACCTACGAACCAACAGTGGCTCAAGCAGGCAAAGATGTGATCTGGGTTCCCACACCCAATGATTTGGTCGTCAAAATGCTTGAAACCGCTAAAGTCAATCCGAGTGACGTGGTCTACGATCTCGGTGCCGGTGATGGCAAAATTCCGATCCAAGCCGCTCGTCAATTTGGCGCTCGCGCAGTCGGCATCGAATTCAATCCGGACATGGCGAACTTGGCTCGACAAAATGCTCAACGCGCCAATGTCTCCGATAAGGTCACGATCGTCACAGGTGATATTTTCGAAGAAGACTTTTCAAATGCGACGGTGGTGACGCTTTATCTTTTGACAACGCTCAATATGAAACTCAAACCGACCATCCTCGATATGAAACCCGGTACACGGGTGGTCTCTAACTCCTTTATGATGGGCTCATGGGAGCCCGATGAAATCGTTAATTCTGAAGGTGGGGGTCGAGGCTATTACTGGGTCGTCCCGGCCAAAGTGCAAGGTGAATGGTCAGTTACGGGTTTACCAGGCATCACGACGGCGAAATTAAGTCTGCAGCAGAAATTTCAAAAAATAGAAGGGACGCTGACCTTTGGGGATAATCGCACGCAACGCGTCACAGGCAAACTTAATGGCGCTCAATTGACCTTGACGTATAACGATGCCAAAGATAAGCCCCAAACCTTTGTCGGTGAAGTGGCTGGAAAAAAAATCAATGCCAGTCTGAAAGATGCACCAACCACCGTGATTGCGGCGAAAAGATAAACTCATCACTAAGTATTTAGAGCAATATCCTTCAACAAACCTAACAGGAAATACTGGTGTATCCAATTGACTTTTTTTTTAGGGCTTCAAAGCTATATCCTGAACGTATCGCTCTACAAAGCACGACACTGACGCTGACCTATCGAGAGCTCGCTTCAAAAGTCAATGCTCTCGCTTCAGCGCTTCAAGCCATCGACCCGCAACCTCAAACACGTGTCGCGATCTGCGCCGCCAACACGGTCGACCACGCCACGGCGATTCTTGCCGTTCTCGCCGCAGGCAAAGTTTGGGTTCCGCTCAATGCCCGCAGTACCGCCTCTGAAATTAAGCGGATTACTGACACCATTGAACCCTCCATCGTCATGTCAGATGCGAAAGGCGCCGAACTGCTCGCAGCCAGTTCAGCCACATGGCTAAGACTAGATGATAGCGGTACCATGCCCAACCACAGCGTTGAACACTTAGCCGCGCGTCATGCAGGTCAAGCGCCCAGCGCCAACGAAGCCGGTGAAAACGCGACCCAAGCCATTAAGTTCACAGGTGGCACGACCGGTTTGCCCAAAGGCGTCATGCAACCCTATCGCGCCTGGACGGCCGGCATCATCAACCAGGTGAGTGGTTGGCAAATCACGCCAGACGATTGTTTTGTCGTGACGGCTCCGGTGACGCACGGCACCTCCACCTATCTGCTGCCCATGCTCGCCGAGGGTGCAAAGCTTTTATTCCTCGACAAGACGGATCCCGCCTCCGTCATCCAAGCTTTCCGTGAGCAAGGCGGCACGATGAGTTTTATGCCCCCTACGCTCATTTATATGGTGATGGCGCATCCCGGTGTGTCGCGCGCAGATTTTCCTAAGTTACGTAATCTGATTTATGGTGGCGCGCCGATGCCTGCCGAGAAAGTCGATCAACTCAGGACTTTCTTTGGTGAGGTCGTCGGCACGACCTATGGACAAACTGAAGCACCGCAAATCGTCACGATGATGCGCCCAAGCAGCTTCAAGGATCCTCTAAACCGAGGCTCTGTCGGTCGTTGCACCTGGCTGTCTGACATGGCGATTATGTCGCCCGATGGCAAACTTTTGTCCGAGGGTGAAACGGGTGAAGTCGTCGTGCGTGGACACTTAGTCATGACAGGCTACTGGCGATTGCCAGAAAAAACAGCCGAAACGATTATTGATGGGTGGCTGCATACCGGCGATGTCGGTTTGATTGATGAGCGCGGCTATCTCTTTCTCAAAGATCGGATCCGCGATGTCATTATCACAGGCGGCTTTAACATCTATCCGACGGATGTCGAAAACGTCTTGTCGCAGCATCCAGCCGTTTATGAGTGCGCGGTCTTTGGCATGCCCGATGAAAAATGGGGTGAGGCCGTTCATGCCGCAGTGCAACTCCATCCTGGTGCGATATGCGAACCCGAGGACTTGATTGCGCATGTCAAAACAGCCTTGGGTTCAGTTCATGCGCCTAAAAAGATTCATTTTCTTGATCAATTACCTCGCTCCTCTGTGGGCAAAGTACTAAAAACGGCTATCCGCGAACTTTTAAACTAAAAACCGCCCATTTTAAAAAAGAAGATTTGACCATGTCCTCCAATATAAAAAAACCAACACCCACAACAAAGCTTTGCACCCATACCTTAACAAGCATGAATTACCGAGATGCGGATTTAGTCGAAGATCTGATCGGTAAAAAAACATTCTCCGAAGTGATGTTTATGCAAATACTTGGACGTGAACCACGCGCTGTGGATATGCGCATCATGGATGCCGTACTCATCACCTTGATGGAGCACGGTTTCACGCCCAGCGCGATCGCCACCCGCATGATCTATATGAGTGCGCCAGAAAATCTGCAAGGTGCGGTCGCTGCAGGCTTGATGGCGGTAGGCAGTCAGTTTGTTGGCACGATGGAAAACAACGCCGTCATTTTGCAACAAATCGTCGACTCAGCCGAACCAGAAAAATTCACTGAAACTCTGGTGTTGGAAATCCGCAAAAACAAGCAAAACCTGCCGGGCTTTGGACACCATCTGCACAAACCCGATGATCCACGCTCAATCAAGCTACTCGCGCTGACAGAAGCTGAACCCGAGCTCGAGCAAAAATATGTGGGTGCCTTGCGCTTACTCTCCGCGACAGTCGATCGCGTCTACGGTCGCCACATCACGATTAATGCCACAGGGGCTGTTGCTGCGATGCTCGGAGAAATTGGCATTCCTCCCAAACTCATGCGCGGCTTTGCCGTGATCTCACGCGCCGCGGGACTTGTTTCACATATCGCCGAGGAACAACAAGATCCGGCCGGTCGATTTATCTGGGATACGATCGATGAAATGATTCCCTATGTGGGCAATGGCCCTGGTACAGGAGGTAAAACACATGGCTGAGCGTAGCGTTCTCGTCACAGGCGGCAGCGGCGGTATCGGCCGCGCCATCATCACCCGTTGCATCGCAGATGGATACTCCATTATCAATCTCGATCGCGTCGCCCCCAAGACCTTGCTCAAAGGTGAAACACATTACCAAGCGGACTTGACTGATGCGCAAGCCACGCGCGATATTTTGCAGCGCATTACGCGTGACCATCAGGTGCTGCGTGTGATCAATAATGCAGGATTCATTCGACCCGGTACGCTTGAGGACGCCACACTCGAAGATTTCGATGCAGTCTGCGCCTTGAATCTGCGTGCGCCCATGCTCGTCGCGCAAGGACTGCAGCCCGGGATGCAAGCCGCCCGGTTTGGGCGCATCATCAACATTTCGAGTCGTGCTGCACTCGGCAAAGAACTACGTACCGTATACGCAGCCACCAAAGCTGGTCTACTCGGTATGACACGGACCTGGGCCCTCGAGCTCGCACCTTATGGCGTGACGGTCAATGCGATTGGTCCTGGACCGATTGCCACGGAGCTGTTTCTTTCTGGCAATCCTCCAGACTCACCTAAAACAAAAAAAATCTTGGAGTCGATTCCACTCAAGAGGATGGGCGAGCCAGATGACATCGCTCATGCCGTCGCTTCTTTACTCGATGATCGGGCTGGCTATATTACCGGTCAAGTTCTTTACGTCTGCGGAGGATTGACCGTTGGTCTAGGTCAGGTCGCATGAACAATCCAGCCCTCCCAGACGCGCGATTTCCCGTCCGCACCGAAAGACTCAAGGGACGCGTTGCTTTGATTTTGGGTGCGGGCACCAGCGCACCAGGCATCAGTATCGGAAAGGCCAGCTCAATCGCCATGGCCTGTGCTGGCGCCTCGGTGGCCGCACTCGACTTCAATCTTGCTGCAGCTCAAGAAGTCGAACAAGAAATTAAATCGTTGGGCGCTCAGGCCATCGCTTATCAAGCTGACGTCGCGAGCTTTGAGGCAATGCAAGTCGCTATCGACCGCGTCATGCGCGATTTCGGTCGTATCGACATTATGCAAATCAATGCAGGCATTGGCCGCGTAGGGGGTCCTGCAGAAACCACGCTCGAAGACTGGGACCGCATTCAAAAGGTCAACGTCGAGAGTATTTTGATCGCTGCCAAGCTTGTCGCGCCCATCATGGTCAAGCAAGGCTCGGGCTCGATCATTGGCGTGTCCTCGGTGGCGGGTATGCGCTATCTTGGCTACCCCCATCTTGCCTACAGCGTCACCAAAGCTGCCGTCACACACTTTATCAAAATGCTTGCGCAGCAATATGCCATTGATGGGATCCGCGCCAACACGATTGTTCCAGGCTTGATTGATACGCCGCGTATCCAGAAAAACGTGGCGAAAGTCTTTGATGCGAACGCCGATATGGACAACACGCGTCGGGCTCGGGATCGACAGGTTCCCATGGGACGCATGGGAACACCTTGGGAAATCGCGTCCGTCGCGACTTTTCTAGCCTCCGATGATGCGTCTTACATCACGGGGACAGAAATCGTCGTCGACGGCGGACTGACTGGCAAGTTTGTTTAGTTAGTACTCATTGGGGTTTTGTCGACAACCTTACCCCAACGTTCCACTTCGGCTACGATAAATTTACTGAGTTCTTGAGGCGTGCTCGTCATCGGCATGGCACCCTCTTTCTCGAAACGCTGGCGCAACTCAGGTGACTTCATCGCTTGAATGATCGCAGCGTTCAGTCTTGCGACGACTGCGTCGGGTGTACCTTTGGGTGCAAGGACAGCGTTCCATGTGCTGATGTCATAGGTCGGCAAACCCGCAGCTTCGGCGATTGTTGGAACATTCGGCAACTGTCCAGAGCGCTGTTTTGTCGTCACACCCAGAGCGACCAACTTACCGGCCACGACGTGGGGTAAGGCGCCCGGTACAGTGGCGAAGGTCATTTGTGTCTCGCCAGCAAGCACTGAAGTGTTGGCAGGGTTACCGCCCTTGAACGGAATATGCTCGATCTTGATTTGTGTCGCATCGTTAAACACAGCGGCCGCCAAATGGCCAGGGGAGCCGTTGCCGCTGGAAGCATAATTCAGCTTGCCGGGATTCTTTTTTGCGTACTCAATCAACTCTTTGATCGACTTGACTGGCAAAGTGGGATTCACGACCAACATCAGCGGAATCGATGCCACCAGAGAAACCGGAGCAAAATCCTTGATCGGATCAAACGGCAGTTTGCCGCGATACAAAGCAGGATTAATGCCATGGCTGGCAACAGTGGCCATGTAGAGGGTGTAGCCATCGGGTTTGGCTTGCGCCACAAACGCAGCGCCAATGTTGCTAGCCGCACCCGGCTTGTTGTCAACGATGATGGTCTGACCCAAAATCTTGCCCAGTTGCTCGCCGAGCGAACGCGCGAGGATGTCGGTTGTGCCGCCTGCCGCATAACCCACCACAAGGCGAATTGGAGCGTTTGGATAGGCCTGCTGAGCCTGAGCACCCGTCATACCAAAGGTCATCGCCACGGCAGATAAGGCGCCCGCTGCCCACTTCGCTGAGCGAACCAAAGGAGTAGAGCGATTGTTTTTCATTAGTGTCTCCGTAAAAATTGAACTATACCCAAAATAGCTCAACGTATGGCATGGAACGCGATCAGTTCGTTTCTAACTTTGCCTCTGTCACGATCTTTTTCCAACGAGGGACGTCAACCGCAAGGAACTTGGCGAACTGTTCCGGGGTATCGGGTCTGATATTACCGCCCTCCTTGGACAACTCCTCTACAAGCTTGGGATCTTTCAAGATTTTGAGAATCTCTTTATTTAAAAGATTAATCACTGCAGGTGGCGTTCCGGCAGGAGCGACCAAACCATACCAGTTTTCAATCTCAAAACCGGTCACCCCTGCTTCGGCCACTGTGGGCACGTTAGGAAACGCAGGCGAACGATCTGAGGACGTCACCGCGAACGCCCGGATTTTGCCACCTTCGACATGTGGTTTCACAACCGCTAACGTACTGAAATACAACTCAATGCGTCCACCAATCATGTCTGTGATTGCGGCGGCTTGTCCCTTGTAGGGCACATGCACGATTTTGATTTTGGCCTCAGAGCCAAACATCTCGCCAGCCAGGTGACCTGCTGTGCCCGCCCCGGGTGAGCCATAACTCAACGCACCTGGCTTAGCCTGAGCCATTGCGATCACTTCCTTGAGGGTTTTTGCCTGCAAGGTTGCGGGACCCACAATCACAAGCGGCGCAGAAACTAAACGCGTAATAGGAGCAAAGCTTTTGAGAGGGTCGTAATTCAGCGTGGGTCTCAACGCGGGAGCAACACCCATATTCGCAGCCTGAGCAAACAAAATGGTATAGCCATCGGGCTTGGACTGCGCGACATACGATGCTGCAATCGAGGATCCCGCACCAGGTTTATTTTCAATGATGATGGGTTGCTTCAAGACCGTCGAAAGCCGGTCACCCACCGAGCGCGCCATCAAGTCGGATCCACCGCCTGGAGGAAATCCGACCACAATCCTAATGGGTTTATCGGGATAAGTCTGCGCTGCCACAGTCAGCGGCATCACAGCAAGTACGCCACCCGCGATCAGGCCTGAAATACTGCGTCCCAAAGACTGAACGGCGGTGAGTTGTTTGAATTTTTTTGCTTTCATTTTTTGTCTCCTGTCGATATTAACGACAAATTTGTATGCCCTTAATTGACCTTAATGCCCGCTTTTTCAACCACGGGTTTGTACAGCGCCAGGTCGCGTTTGATTTCATCGCCAAACTGCACGGGCGTTGTGTTTGCCGCTTCGATCCCAGACCCTAGCAACTTTGCCTTAACAGCAGGATCCTGCAAGACAGCATTGATCTCCTTGTTGAGCTTGGCAATGATGGCGGCAGGCGTTTTCGCTGGAGCCATGATACCCACCCATGAGTTCAATTCAATCCCGGGGATACCCGACTCTTTAAAGGTAGGAATATCGGGATAAGCCGCCGAGCGCGTCGCGCTTGGCACGCCGAGAGCCACGAGCTTTCCTGCCTTCATGTGTTGATTGATTGAGGCCGCCGAGGCAAACGTCAAAGGAATATGCCCAGCCAAGGCGTCAGCGACCGCAGGACCGCCCCCTTTGTAAGCGACGTGTACAAAATTGGAATTGGACTGTTGCTTGAGCAACTCGCCAGCCAAGTGCACGATGCTGGCGTTGCCTGAGGTGCCGTAGGAAAGGCCGCCTGGAGTGGCTTGCGCTAAGGCCACTAGCTCTTTTAAGTTCTTTGCCTTCACGCCTGGATTAGCCGCCAAAATGATGACGGAATTACCGATCTTGGCGACAGGCGAAAAATCCTTGAGCGTATCGAAGCCAATTTTTGAATAAGCGTGAGGATTAATCACCAAGGTGCCGTCCAACGCCAAAAAGAGGGTGTAGCCATCGGGCGCCGCTGTCGCAACCTGTTGCGCACCAATATTGCCGGACGCGCCGGGCTTGTTTTCAACGATGACTTGCTGACCGAGCCGTTTGGATAAACCCTCGGCCACAATACGGCCACTGGTATCGGTCACACCACCGGGTGCAAAGGGCACCACAAGCTTAATCGTCTTGGTTGGGTACGCGTCAGCCGCTTGCGCTTGTGCATAACCGCTCGTCAGAGCGAGTCCTGTCATGGCCATGAGCGATGCACAGATTTTTTTCAGGTGTAAAGATTGCTTCATTGTTATCTCCTCAAAAATCATTATTTAAGTGCGACGGCAAAACCACGCTGAACCGCGGGGCGCGCCATCATTGTTTCGTACCAACGCTTTACATTCGGAAAATCAGCCAAATCCACCTGGTGACGAGGATGTCTCCACACCCAACCCAAGATCGCGAAATCGGCGATCGACAGTTCACCTGCAAAATAAGTCTGCTCCGCAAGTCGCCGATCCATCACTCCATAGAGGCGGCGGGTTTCATTCATAAAGCGCTGCACACCATAGCGCTTGTCCTCCTCATTGGTCAGTCCAAGAAAGTGATGGACCTGACCGGGGATCGGACCAAAGCCCGCCATCTGAAACATGAGCCACTCGAGAGCCGCAACGCGCGCCGCGCCTTTTGCAGGTAAAAATTTACCTGTTTTCTCGGCAAGATAAATCAAAATCGCTCCAGATTCAAACACGCTGAGGGGTTTGCCGTCCGGACCGTCGCGATCCACAATGGCAGGGATTTTGTTATTAGGACTGATTTTTAAGAAATTGGGTTTGAACTGCTCGTCCTTACCGATATCAACCGGGATCACGTCATACGCCAGACCCATTTCTTCAAGGGCCACGGAGATTTTGCGACCATTAGGGGTATCAAATGAATAAAACTGGATCGTCATGGAAAAAGGTCTCAGTCGCTAAATGTTTAGGTTGTCAGTCATCGAATATACCCATTCTCTAAGCGAATGAACACAAATCATCTTTGTTGGACCTTAAAAGGGGAGTGCGCACCCTAAATCCCTTATTTTTTATGCACTTGCGTTCTATTGAATCATGCTTTAATTGTTGTTTTGCTAAATCCCATTCACTTTAGACTGTCCCCGGAGCCAAAATGAAAACATTTTCACTCACACTTGGTGCCTTGTTGTCTGCAGTCGCGTTTTCCGCTTCGGCCCAAAGCGCAGACAACTTCCCCTCAAAGCCCATCAACATGGTAGTTCCCTTCGCAGCGGGTGGCCCAACCGACAACGTCGCACGCTCGCTGGCAGAAGCCATGCGTCCCGCGCTCAAACAAAGCGTCGTGGTCGAAAACAAAGCGGGTGCAGGCGGCACTGTGGGCAGCTCCTACGTTTCGCGCGCCAACCCTGATGGTTACACTGTACTGTTGATGCACGTTGGCTTCACGACTGCACCTGCCCTTTACAAAAAGCCCAACTACAACCCCATCGAAGGTTTCGAGCCGATTGGTCTTGTGGTGGATGTTCCGATGACGATTGTCGGTCGCTCCGACCTCCCTGCCAACAACATCAAAGAGTTGGTTGAGTATGTCAAGAAAAACAAGGACAAAGTTTCCTTAGCGAATGCCGGTATCGGCGCCGCCTCACATCTGTGCGGTGTCATGTTCGCCAATGGCGTCGGTGTAGATCTGTTGACCGTTCCCTACAAAGGCACAGGCCCTGCCATGAACGACTTGGTAGGCAAGCAAGTCGACTTGTTATGTGATCAAACCACCAACACGACCCAGCAAATCAAAGCAAACACCATCAAGGCCTACGCTGTGACAAGCAAAACGCGTGTCGCCACCTTGCCAAACTTGCCTACGATGGATGAGTCAGGCTTCAAAGGCTTTGAGGTTGGTATCTGGCATGGCATGTGGGTTCCTAAGAACACACCAGCACCTGTGCGCGCAAAGCTTGTAGCAGCTCTCCAAGCAGGCTTGGCTGATCCTAAGTTTCAAGAGCGCATGGCTGGCCTGGGCGCGCAAGTCCTGACCAAGGATGCGAATCCTGCCGCTCTGGACGCTAAAGTCAAACAACAACTCCCTCAGTGGGCTGAGTTGTTCAAAAAAGCAGGCGTTGAACCCCAGTAATATCACCCGAAACTTTCTTACCGCGCGCCATGAACAATAGGCCTCTTGGCGCGTTTTCCTTTAGTTCATTTGGAGAATCCGCATGCTAACAATCCTAGCAGCCATAATGCGGTCAATAAACGCAGTGAATAAAGCTGTTGGCAATACGTTTGCTTGGCTCTCTCTTGCGATTGTTTTAGTCTGCTTCGCAGTCGTTGTGGAGCGCTATCTGTTTTCAACCACCAGACTATGGATGCAGGATTTATATGTCTGGCTCAATGGTGTGATGTTTACCGCCGTTGCCGGCTTCGCCCTATTTAGAGAAGATCACGTAAGGGTTGATATTTTTTATCGACCCGCCTCGCCCACTAAAAAAGCAATTGCTGACTTGGTCGGTGTGTGTGTATTTTTGTTTCCCTTCATGTTTGCTATTTATTACATTGGTCTACCCTATGTTCAGCGCTCCTGGCGCCTGATGGAAAATTCTGCAAACGTGGGTGGCATGCCAGGACTTTATGTGTTGAAAACCTTTATCCTCGTTTTTGTGACGCTGGTCGCCTTACAAGGCCTTGCCATGGCGATCCGCTCTATTCTGATGCTTGCTAAGCGTGAGGATCTTATTCCACAGGACTTCCGTTACCCAACGATCGCGCAAGCGACTGGCAAGGAGTGACGAACATGGATTACGTACTCATCGGTGAAATTCTTGCAGGCCTCATGTTTTTTGGTGTCATCGGCATGTTGATGCTGGGCTTTCCAGTGGCATTCTCACTGGCTGGCACCTCTCTCATTTTTGGCGCAATCGGCTACTACTTTGAGGTCTTTGATTTTTCTAATTTAGCCTCGCTTGCGGGCCGATACATTGGTTTTATGACCAATGAAGTATTGGTTTCTGTCCCGCTTTTTATCTTCATGGGCGTCATGCTTGAGCGCTCCAAGATCGCCGAAGAATTGCTGCTGACAATGGGCAAGCTCTTTGGTAATGTGCGAGGTGGCTTAGGGATTTCCGTGATTTTAGTGGGTGCCCTTCTCGCTGCCTCAACAGGCGTGGTGGGTGCCACCGTCGTGACCATGGGCCTGATTTCTTTACCCGCCATGCTCAGAGCAGGGTATGACCCCAAACTCGCTAGCGGAGTGATCTGTGCATCGGGCACCTTAGGGCAAATCATCCCACCCTCCACCGTACTGATTTTCATGGCCGACATACTGGCGGGCATCAACTCACAAGTACAGATGTCAAAAGGCAATTTCGCGCCGACTCCTGTCTCAGTAGGTGATTTGTTCGCGGGAGCCTTCATTCCGGGAATGATGTTGGTCCTGCTTTACTTGGGTTGGATGGTGTTTAAAGCGATCTTCGATCCGAAATCATGCCCGGCCACACCCTTTAGTGCAGAGGAAAAAAAGGGGATTGTCAAAGAAGTCATCACAGCGATGGTGCCGCCACTCTTGCTGATCATCGCCGTGCTGGGATCCATCATCGGTGGAATCGCCACACCTACTGAAGCCGCCTCCGTTGGCGCGGTTGGTGCAACGATTCTGGCTGCCTTACGTTGGCGCTTGTCCTTGAGAGTACTGCGCGAGGCTGCTATATCGACGGCAACGATCACCTCGATGATCTTTATTATCCTGTTTGGAGCCTCTGTCTTCTCGATCGTTTTCCGTCAAATGGGTGGAGACAATCTGGTGCATGAATTTCTCTCGGGGCTGCCAGGTGGGGCGATGGGCGCGATGGTGGTAGTGATGCTCATCATGTTCGTCCTCGGCTTTATCTTGGATACCTTTGAGATTATTTTCATCGTGATCCCGATTACCGCACCGGTTCTGTTGATGCTTGGTCTCGATCCCATCTGGCTAGGCGTGATGGTAGGCGTTAATCTGCAAACAAGCTTTCTCACCCCTCCGTTTGGATTCTCATTGTTTTATCTGAGAAGTGTCGCACCCAACAGTATTTCGACGGGCATGATTTACAAAGGCGTCATTCCCTTTGTTTGTCTGCAGGTGCTGGCCCTTGCTATTTTGTTTGTATTCCCAGAGCTCGTCACCTGGTTACCAAAGGTTCTTTACTAAAATCCACAGAAAGACTCATAAAAAAACCCGGCGATCCATGACAGATCGCCGGGTTTTTAACTTTCAAACTAAACGTATTAGATCTTAAAGTACTTGGCACGTGCAGCAATAAATTGCTCATCCGTACCTTCAGTTTTTAGTCGAACGGTGTTAAGCCCTTTCACAAAACTTTCAGCCGTCTTTTTGGTCAACGCATCGCCTTTGTCGCGGATGGAGGTCAAGACCTCTAATGAGGCCTTTGCAGCGGCCTCAACCACGCTATTGGGGAACTGAGGGATGGCTTTGACGCCATGATCTCTCACCAGCACCTCGAGTGCACGTGGGTCATTCGCAGCAAAGTCCGAGGCGACCTGGTCGTACTCGGCCTGGCACACATCGCGCACTAGATCTTGCAGGCTCTTTGGCAAGGCTTGGTATTTCTTTTTGTTCACAACCAACTCTGTTGCCAAACCGGGCTCAATAAAGCTCGAGGTGTAATAAATCTTGCGAGCTTTGTAGAAGCCAAGTGCCAGATCGTTATAAGGACCGACAAACTCAGCGGCATCGAGCGCGCCGGACTGCAACGCTTGGAAAATTTCGCCAGCCGCCATGTTGGTCACAGAGGCGCCCATCTTGCCCCAGACCTGACCACCCAAGCCGGGGGTACGGAAACGCAAGCCCTTGATGTCATCGAGGCTTTTGATCTCTTTGGGAAACCAGCCGCCTGCCTGCGTGCCTGTGTCGCCCGACAAAAAGCCTTGCAAACCAAACTGGTCATAGACCTCATCCCAGAGTTGCTGGCCACCCAAGTAGCGCATCCAAGCTGCGAGTTCGCGACTCGTCATACCGAAAGGCACGCCGGTGAAAAAGGACAGCGCCACGCTTTTGTTCTGCCAATAGTAAGCAGCACCGTGCGACATCTCTGCGCCACCGTCAATCACGGCATCAATAGATTGCAGAGCGGGAACGAGTTCGCCCGCAGAAAAAACCTGCACAGTCAGTTGGCCACCCGAGGCCGAGGTAATACGATCTGCCAAGCGCTGCGCACCAACGCCCATGCCCGGAAAGTTTTTAGGCCATGTGGTGACCATGCGCCATGTGATTTTGCGTTGAGCAATTGCGGGGGCAGCAACGGTTGATAAACCGGCTGCGCCGGCAATACCTGCTTTAGTAATAAACGATCTACGATCCATGGCGGGTTCTCCGTCAACACAACATTATCAAAAAAAATATCTAGCCAAACGTCATTATATTGCCCCTGCATAAACGCACACCAAGGAAAACCCTAGGTTTTATCTATCAACAAGGTCTATAACGAGGTGATGCGTCCTCTATAAAAGCCCATTAAATAAGTATTAATATCCACATTAGCCTATCTCAAATAACGCAGCCCCATGGACTCATTCACCACCCGCCCTGAAATTGTTGGCACCTTTGGCGTGGTCTCCTCCACACACTGGCTCGCCTCACAAACAGCCATGTCTATCCTCGAGCGCGGGGGCAATGCCTTCGATGCGGCCGTTGCGGGTGGTTTCGTGCTACAGATCGTCGAGCCCCACCTGAACGGGCCGGGAGGCGAGGTTCCTCTGATGTTGTGGAGTGAAAAAGAACAACGCATGCGCGTCATTTGTGGTCAAGGCTGCGCGCCGGCGCTTGCGACGCCCGAATTTTTTAGAAAAAAAGGACTCGAACTCATCCCCGGCATCGGCCTCCTACCCGCCACGGTTCCGGGCGCCTGGGGCGCCTGGCTCACGATGCTGCGCGATTACGGGACCTTGTCCCTTGCAGAGGTGTTAGCGCCCGCCCTCCATTACGCAGAAAAGGGCTTCCCTCTCATTTCTCGGGTGGTGCAAGCCATCACCGCCGTACAAGACTTGTTTCGTGCCGAGTGGCACAGCTCGCGTGACGTCTGGCTCCCCGACGACAAGGTCCCGGCGCCCGGCTCTCTGTTTCAATCCAAGGCGATCGCGGCAACCTACCGCAAGATCATTGAACTGGCCCAACATCAGGGCGGTATGGATCGCGTCAAACAAATCGAGGCAGGACTCGATGTTTGGTATCGAGGCTTCGTTGCCCACGCGATCGATGACTACTACACGCATGTCGAAATCAGAGACACCACGGGTGAACGCAACAAAGGCCTGCTGCGCTACGAGGACCTTGCGAAATGGCAAGCCACCTATGACGAACCGATCACGGTTGAGTTTGGCCGCTACACCGTCGCGAAATGTGGCGCTTGGTCTCAGGGCGCGACCTTCTTGCAGCAACTGACCATCCTTCGCAACGCCGAACTTCAGCAATACGCACCTGATTCCTTTGAATTTGTGCACCACGTCGCCGAGGCGGCCAAGCTCGCCCTCGCCGACCGCATGGTGTGGTTGGGAGATCCGGATTTTGTCGATGTGCCGCTTGCGACCATGCTGAGCTCGGATTATGGCAAGCAACGCTTCGCGCAAATCGCAGCGCAAGCTTCCACCGCCCTGCGCCCAGGCCAGCCCGATGGACGCCTGCCTGTCATGCCAGATCTCGCTCTTGGCGAACGGATTCTGGCGATCTCGGACACACGTTATGGGATTGGCGAACCTACCTTTGCGGCTTTGCCACCTGTGCGCGAATGGGCTGACAAAGAAATCTTCGTTGGCGATACTTGTCACTTGAGCGTGATTGATCAGCAAGGCAATATGGTTTCGGCCACACCGTCAGGCGGTTGGCTGTCTTCGAGCCCCGTGATCCCCGAACTTGGTTTCTCGATCAACACCCGGCTACAAATGACGTGGATCGATGATGGTCTGGCCAGTCAGTTGCAGCCAGAAAAACGTCCCACTACGACGCTTTCACCTTCGATGGCCTTGAAAGATGGCAAACCCTATATGGCGTTTGGCACACCCGGGGGAGATCAACAAGATCAATGGACGCTGATCTTCTTTTTACGTCACGCCTTGTATGGCATGAACCTACAAGAGGCGATCGAAGCACCCTCCTGGCATCTCGATCACTACCCCTCTTCCTTTTGGCCACGGACGACGACTCTCAACCGCATGACGATCGAAGCTCGCATGCCTGACAAAACAATCGAGCAACTTAGACAAGCAGGTCATGAAGTCAAGGTTGGCGCAGCATGGTCCGAAGGACGCCTTTCCGCCTGCACGCGAGAACAAGGTCCTCACGGTCAATTGATTTTGCGCGCGGGCGCCAATCCACGGGGCATGCAAGGTTACGCAGTCGGTCGTTAAGCTTTAACGCATTAAAACAATCATTATTTCTATTCAATTTTATTAAAAGATGGAGTTCTTCATGCATACATCCCTCACTCGGCTGCTCGTCGCAAGCGCGCTTGCCTTTACCTCTCTCGCCTCCGCTCAGACCGCTTGGCCAGACAAGACTGTTTCCGTCGTCGTGCCTTGGGCCCCCGGTGGCACCACCGATATTTTGGCGCGGATGCTCTCTGAAAATCTGACAAAAACACTTGGTCAGACCTTTATCGTAGAAAACAAGCCCGGCGCATCAGGCAATATCGGTTCAAACATCGTTGCCAAGGCAAAGCCCGATGGCTACACCTTGCTCGTAGGTTCGATGAGCACACACGCGATGAACGGTGCGTTGTTTGCAAAAATGCCTTTTCATCCCGTCGATGACTTCACACCCATCGCTCTAATCGCGCTTGTCACCAATACGATGGTGACCAACGCCGCAGTCCCTGCCAAAACCGTGAAAGACCTGATCGCTTTTGCAAAAGCCAATCCAGGCAAGCTCAACTATGCGTCTGCCGGCATGGGCTCGACCAATCACATCAGTGCCGCCATGTTTGAAAAAGCAGCAGGCATCACGATGAACCACGTTCCCTACAAAGGCGGCGCGCCTGCGGTACTCGATACCGTCTCAGGTCAGACACAGGTCCTTTTTAGTGCAGGCACTCAAACCTTGCCACATGTCAAAAGCGGCAAACTCAATCTGATTGCAGTCACCGAAGACAAACGCGCAACCCTGTTACCAGAAACCCCCACTGTCGCAGAGACCCTGCCCGGCTTTGAAATGGTGGTCTGGTACGGTGTATTTGGCCCCAAAAATCTGCCCGCTGACATCACGAACAAGCTCAATACCGAAATCAACAAAATGCTGGCTCAACCTGTCGTGATTGAAAGAATGCGCGGGATCGGCGTCGAAGTCGTTCAATCGACACCAGTCGGTTTCGCAAAAACACTCAAAGCCGATACCGAGCGATATACCAAGCTCATCAAAGAGCTGAAAATCACTGCCGAATAAAACATGATAAACGTGCAACAGCTCTGTCATGGCGTCGATCAGATCGCCATGACATTGCTAGACCGGAAATTGTTGACCATCAACTTTTTCCATGCCCCGCTCATGGAGCTTGAACGACTGTACAGCTCTAATCCAGAGGCCTATCCCCCCGGGGGCCGAAAACAAAAGAAAGGAACGGTCTGGGGTCAGCACGTCCTCATTGAACAAAAAATATTTGTCGGTGAAGGCAGCGAGGCCATTCGGCAATCTTTTGATGATCATGAAACGATCCAGCGATTAGGGTTGCAATCCGTCATTAACATTCCAATTTCAAGCGATTCGCTGTGTCTGGGAACTCTTAATATTCTGATGACTCTTCCGCGTGTAAAACCCGATCACATTGAAACTGCGCAACATCTCGGCGCTCTTTTGCGTCCTGGACTAATCACTCTGCGTTCAAATATTCAACAATGAAAGATCAACACCCTAATCAACACCCAAGCTCTGCCGCAGATCCGATCGACTTCCTGATTGTGAGGAATGATCTGCCGATTCGGTGGCAGCGCAAGATTGGTTTGGCACCCGACAATGGTTTAGGCGTCGCGAGACGCGCGTTGTTTTTCGCGCTGTTGACTTGGTTGCCGATCATCATTTGGGCCGCACTTGAAAGCCGCTTGCTTGATCGGGCAATTGGCGAACCTTTATTAGCTCATTATGGCGTTCATGTGCGTTGTTTAGTCGCCATCCCGCTGCTCATATTGGCTGAAGGCATGGCACTGAGAATCGTGCGCGTCATCGTCTCGCAGTTTCTAGAAAATGGCTTGATCATCGACAGCCAGCGAGACCGATTCATTCAGATCATCCAAGACATCACTCAACTCCGAGACAAAGCCTTTCCTTGGGTGATCGTCTTTGCGCTCACGCTTCTCTGGCTCATCGGTGCCCCTGACAGTCTCCATGCGCACGAACTCTCCTGGGCGACGCTCGATGTCGGCCTAGGCTTCGGCGGATGGTGGTTTCTCTATGTAGTCAGGCCTGTTTTCACCATCTTACTGTTAGGTTGGCTTTGGCGAATTGGCCTACTCTTCCTGCTGTTTTACCGCATTTCAAAATTAGACCTCGCCCTCGTCCCCGCCCATCCGGATGGGATGGGTGGTTTAGGTTTTCTTCAAAAACTTCCTAAAGCTTTCATCCTTGTCACGCTTGCGATGTCTGCCGTACTCGCCTCTCGCTGGATACACGATTCACTCTATCACCAGATCGCACTCGACACGCTGAAACTCCCCCTGCTTTCTTTCGCCGTCCTTTGGGGACTCACTATTCTTATGCCGCTTTTTGTGTTTTCCGCGAAAATGATTTCGACACGAAAAAAAGCAATGCGACAGTACAGTGCACTATTGGCTGAACATGGAAAACTCATTCATCAAAAATGGATACTCGGTCAGAAAATTGGCGAACGTGACATCCTGAACGCTCCAGAATTAGGTCCCTCCGCAGATATTCAAACCATTTACGCCGCAGTTAAAAATATGCGTATCGTCCCGATCGGAAAAAGCTGCATCATGCCAATCATTGTTCCTATCGCATTGCCTATGATCATTGTGGCGGCGACGCAAATCCCTTTAATGAAGATCCTGACAACGCTATTTAAAGCATTGGTTTAAATAGCATAGCGCTCCAACCCTATCGCGCATAGACGACCCCAGCGCCACCTCTTGGATCTGCACCACCACTCATTCGACCGCCAATCGTTGAAATGACATGCGCGCGCGACATGCTAGGTTCAAAACTATGCGCGCTCTGATGAACAGTATGCCCAAGCGCGCGCAACTCTTTAATCACCGAACGTGGCACCGTCGCCTCAGTATGAATGCCTCGTCCCTCACAATGGATGCGGGGTACCGTGACGGCCTCCACCGGCGACATTCCAAAGTCCACAACATTCAAGATAGATTGCAGCGTCGCACTGATGATCACGCTACCGCCTGGCGCACCTGCCAACAACACAGGCTTGCCATCTTTGAGCAACATCGTTGGTACCATTCCCGTCGTGCGTGCTTTACCCGGTTCCATCGAGTTCTTTTTATTTGGCACAGGATCAAACAATTTCATCGAATTGTTGTAATTAAAACCTAAGCCAGGCGTCACGACGCCAGCAGCCGTGCCAAGCGTATGCGTCATTGAAACGGCATTGCCCGCCGCATCCATGACGCACACATGTGTCGTGCAGCCCGGGGGTGCCTCTTCTTGCCCCCCTGCATAGTGACCGCTCTTGATGCGCTCTGCCCAATACGCAGCACGCTTTTTTGAAATCAACATATCGGTGGGAACATCAGCAAAACGGGGATCTCCAAGATACGCATTTCGATCGACATGTGCAGCGCCCATCGCGCGCGCAACCAAATCAAGATGCCGTGTTGATCCATGGCCGAGAGACGCTAAATCGAAGTGTTCAAGGATTTGCAACATCTCGATCAAGGTTGCGCCGCTACCTGGTGGAGGATTGGATCTCACCTCATAACCACGATAGTGCCCCACCAAGGGAGCACTCTCCTCAGGAAGATAATCCGCCAAGTCTTGTCGCGTCACAAAAGCACCCTTCGCTTCCAAATCGCGTGCGATTTCATCTCCAAGAGAACCTTGGTGAAATTCTCGCCAACCTCCTTTTGCTAGACGTTCAAGGGTACGCGCATAATCAGGCAGGCGCATGACATCACCGACCTGGAACAATCGTCCATCAGGATGCAAATAAACACGCGCGCACTCGGCTGTTTTTCGAATCCGTGTGAGTCCATCCGGTATGCCAGGCTGTGCATAACCGCTCCAAACACTCGCGGTATTGGGTGTAATCAAGATCCCTTCGTCAGCCTGTTCAATCGCCGGAGCGATTAAATCCGCCCAAGGCATGGAGCCGAGCTTTTCATGAAACAACCCAAGACCCGCTGGAGTACCCGGGGTCATGATCGCGGTATACCCAATCTCGCTTCTGAAGTCATCAAACAAGCTGTAACCAGAGATCGGAGTTCGCCCTTTGCAGTCTTTTTCCCACATATCAGGACGAACCTTGGAACCAGCACGATTGTAAAAATCGATCATTCCACTGAGTCCCGTCGCGGCATGGAAGTAATGCAGCGTACCCATGCCCCCCAAGCCGCACATAAAGGGGTCATTGACCATTTGCGAAAACGCGGTCGCCAGCGCCGCATCAAACGCGTTTCCACCTTTCTCAAGGATTTCGGCACCCACCTCGGCAGCGCGAGGCTGCGGACATACGACGACCCCTTTCATCATGACTCCTTATTTATTCTTCGTTTGATTAAAAAATAACATGATCCATCATTATTTGTTTTGCGCTATCCTATAGAGGCACATAACCCTCGAACCCTGAGTCCTCGTGAATCACCTCCTACTTGCCCTAGTGGCAATGTTCTTGCAGCAAACCTTCGCGGCGATCGGTCGCGCACTGCCTGCCGTGATTGCACCCGCCATTATCGCGGACCTTTTGATTGATTCGGCGTGGATCGGTGTTTATTTCTCGATTGCAGCTTGCGCCGCACTCTCCACGCAACTAGGTTGCGGAAGTTTCATCGTGCGGTACGGTGCGATGCGCATGAGTCAACTGGCTCTCGTGCTGTTGGCCTTAGGCATGGCACTCGCTACCCTCGGCCATCCGATCGCGCTGGTCCTCTCCGCGATTGTGAGTGGAGGAGGCGCAGCTGTTTCAACACCTTCAAGCTCTCACTTACTCGGTCGTTGCTCTCCGCCTCGTTATCTGCCTTTGATATTTTCAATCAAACAAACAGCAGTCCCTGCAGGTCTTCTTTTAGCCGGCATTCTCGGGCCACAGATTACCGTATGGCTCAACTGGCAATCCACGATGCTGATTAGTGCCTTAGCTTGTATCGTGTTCACACTCATGCTTGAGCCCTTGCGCAAAAAATTCGACGATGACCGTGATCCAACTCGAAAATTTCATTTTTCAGATTTTGGGAATACGTTTCGCGCCGTCATCGGCACAAGAGAATTACGCAATCTTTCCTTTGCCTGCTTTGCCTTTAACGCCGTACAAACAATCTTCACGGTTTACTTCGTTGTTTACCTCACGACTATGGGATATACGCTCATTGCCGCAGGCTTTTTATTTTCAACCGCTGTCGCGGTCGCCGTACCCGGTCGGATTATCTGGGGTTTATTAGGGAGCTCGTACGTCCATCCTCGGACAATGATGGCCGCACTCGCGATTGGAATGGCGACCAGCATGGTCCTGCTGAGTATTTGTAGCGAAGGTTGGCCAACGATCATCGTGGGGATCGTCGCGACACTCATCAGCGCGACTGCGCTATCCTGGCACGGTGTGCTGCTGGCGGAAACAGCGCGCGAAGCGCCCGAAGGTGCACGCGGAGCCGTAACAGGTGGCGTCTTGTCTTTCGGTCAAGTTGGAGCACTGATAGCACCTTCGGTTTTTTCTTTATTGCTGGGCATGACCAACAACTACGGTATCGGTTTTATCGTCTGCTCTTTACCCGCCTTGTTTGTGGGTATCGCCTTACTCCGTCAGAAAAAACGGTAGCCGACCCATGAATAAGGGCGACAAGCTTTCGTTCAAACAAGTATGGCTCTGCGAGGCGATCCATCTGAGGGAAAGCCAATGGGGCCCCCTTGACGATAGCAAAGCACGACTGCTCGCTCAACAAGAACGCTCGCCACTCGCAAAAGTCGTCAGTCGTGCGCAGACCTTGAGCCACGCAATCGGTCTGACCACGACCATCACAAAGCTCAGCGCCGCAAGTTGGTTCGCCTTTTTTTGCATATTGTTGACCGCCATCATCGCCGGAACAAGTATGGCACTCAGCGCGCTTGGAACCGGGACGCAACCTGTCAATATCGTCTGGGCGTTGATTTCACTGCTAGGACTCAATATTCTGTCGCTGATACTTTGGTGTCTGGCCTTACTCTCACCGACTGCCTCGGGTGGTCGACTCGTGCAACTCTGGCCCTGGCTCACCCGCAAACTGGCGCGCGGTCCAAACATGGGCCTTGCTGTTCAAGCATGGTGGAGCGTCTGGCACCAAGCCCAAACCACCCGTTGGCTCCTGAGCACTGGCACACATCTGATCTGGATGACCCTGAGCGTTGCGGCTACGGTCACGCTGCTCTTGGCTTTATCAACAAAACAGTACGATTTTGTCTGGGAAACAACCGTCTTGTCCTCAGAGGTGTTCGTAAGAGGGATTGGGCATCTATCTGTTGTTCCGCAATGGTTAGGTTTTGCGGTGCCCGATCAGGAAATAATGCGCGCAAGCAGCGCAGTCTCTCAACAAAATCCAGAAATCGCTCGACGTCTATGGTCGGGGTGGCTGTTAGGCTGTCTGCTCATCTATGGCGTACTGCCCAGAGCGCTTTTAGCTTTACTGTCTGCTCTTATCCTCAAGCGACATTCACGTCTGGAACCTAACCTCTCATCGCCCTATTACAGTGCGATCTTAAGCCGGATGCCTTCGTACGCTTTGGAGGCAGACGGAAAACATCCTCTTGAGACTATTTTTAAAAAGGGTTTAGATCGAAACGACAATGAAAACGATCCGTGGAATACCGAGCACCTCTTGATCGCCATCGAACTCGATCCTACGGATGACTGGCCTCCCTCAGGAATTGGAGCTGCCTTAAGCTTCGCAAGTCCTGTTGACTCCAAAGAATCGCGTCAACAGGCTCTTCTAAACACGGCGAACGCTCGCCCCCATAATCTCGTCGTAGCTTGCGATGCCAGACACTCACCAGACCGCGGGACCTTGCGTTTGATCGCAGAGCTCTCGGGCTGTTCAAAAAGAACTCTGCTTTGGTTGCGACACAGTCAGATTGCGCATGCGCACACCGAGGCTTGGGTGGCTCAGCTACGCAGCCTTCCACATATCGAGGTCTGCGTCCGCGACGATGGCGTGAGCATCATGCAATGGCTGGAGCGCCATCATGACTGAGCAACCCACGCTTGAAATCGCCGTCGTCGGGCATACGAATGTTGGAAAAACTTCCCTGCTTCGTACGCTCCTGCGCGATGTGAATTTTGGCAAAGTCGAGGATATGCCCGGATCAACCCGTCAAGTGCAAGGCGCTCCCGTGGCACTCGACTTTAAAACCGTGCTGACCCTTTACGACACACCTGGCATCGAAGACAGCATTGGCTTATTGGATTATCTTGAGCAGCTGTCTAACCACACGCAGCGGCTTGATGGTCCAGATCGCATCCGACTCTTTTTGGAAAGTCCGGAAGCGTCCTCTCTGTATGAGCAAGAGGCACGCGTCCTGCGAAAACTCTTAAGTTGTCATGCCGGACTTTATGTCGTGGATGTGCGTGAGCCTGTCCTAGCGAAACATCGAGACGAACTTGCCATTTTATCGAGTTGCGCGAGACCACTTTTACCAATCTTGAATTTTGTCGCCAGCCAAGCGGCACGCACTCAAGAGTGGCGCGATGCGCTAGCGCGAGTCGGATTACACACCGCGGTATCTTTCGATAGTATGAGTCCTCCCCTCGATGGCGAGGAAAAACTCTATCAAGCACTTTCACTTTTACTCTCATCCTATCAAACAACGCTTTCTGCCCTTCAAGAACAAACCGCAAAGCAACGGCAGGCCAGACATACTGCTTCGATGAGTCTGATTGCAGATATGCTTATTGATGTCGCATCTTTGCGAATACGTGTTGGCTCAGAGGCAGATATCGCTCAAAAAAATATGGCGATACAACATCGCGTCCGAGAACGCGAACAAGCCTGTGTCAATGCTTTACTCAATCTATTTCAATTTCGACAAGACGACTACCTCTCAACGCCCCTTCCTTTGACTGAAGGGCGTTGGGACCTTGATCTTTTCAGTCCGCAAGCCCTTCAAAACTTTGGCGTGCATGTTGGTATGGGTATTGCAGCCGGCGCAACGTTGGGTGCGACCGTTGACGTGTTGAGCGCAGGACTCAGTCTTGGCACAGGGATGGCGATCGGGGCGATTGCCGGTGGTACGTTAAAGATCGTTGACCGCTGGGGGAGTCGAGTTCTTGGAAAAATGCGCGGCTTTAGAGAATTGACTGTTGATCAGTCGATTCTGCAGATTCTCGTACTGCGACAGATGCAACTCATAAATGGCTTGGAGCACCGCGGTCATGCCGCATTGACCCCGCTGCGTCTTGAGCAAGCCCCTCATCTTTCTCTGGAGAATCCTGTACTGACCAAGACTATCGCTCTGGCGCGCGCCCATCCAGAATGGTCCTCGATCAGCGATCACTTTACTCACAACCCCGCGCGCGAACACGCGCTAGATACACTTGTCAAAGCACTCTGCTAATTCTTTTATGCAACCACCTTTCACGATCCCCGTTCATTTCAAAAAATTAGGCCTCGCTGGTATCTGCGATTGCCACACGCACATTTTCCCTCCCGCCGAACAATTCCCTTTCGCTGCAAAGCGCAATTACACGCCTGCGGTCGCGACCCTCGAGGCACTGGATGCCTTGCACAGGGCAATGGGTGTTGATCGTGTGGTCCTGGCACACCCAAGCCCCTACGGCACGGACAACACCAGCATGCTGTACGCGCTTGAGTCCTGGGGACCCGCGCGTGGTCGTGGCGTCGCCGTCATTGATGAAAGCTTTACTCTCGAGACTTTAAAAAAGTTTCATTCCGCTGGCGTGAGGGGTGTCCGTGTCAACTTAGAAACACACGGACATAACGATCCAACATCTGCCGCAAAACAACTTCGAGCCGCTGCCGAGCAGGTCGCGCCACTTGGCTGGCACGTTCAGGTCTACACCAATCTTGACGTAATCGCGGGCATGCAAGATACGATTCGTGCGCTACCTACTCCACTGGTGGTCGATCATTTCGGCAAACTCGATGCCAATAAACCCCTGAGTCAGCCAGGCTTTGATGCACTGTGCACACTCGTCCAGTCCGGCAAAGTCTATGTCAAACTTTCCGCGCCCTATCGCATTTCGGAGCTTCCTGGCTATCCAGACGGCGAAGCTTTTGCACGCGCTTTGATCAATGCCAACCCAGATCGTATGGTCTGGGGCACTGACTGGCCGCACCCCATGCCGCCTAAAGGGGTCAAACGCGACCCAAAGGTCATTGAATACTTCAGGCCCGAAGACGACTTCACCGCCTTGACGCGTATTGCTCAATGGGCGGGTGATCCTATTACCGTCAAAAAAGTACTCGTCGACAACGCTGCTCACTTGTACGATTTTTAGCGTCTACACAGGGTAAACTCCATAGGCAAAAAGCATCAGAAATGTTTAGCATAACGAGCCTGTCTATGAGCGACCTGGCCTTCCTATTCCGCTCTGGTTTACTTAATCGTTGGAGACCTCTATGAAATTTCTACCCTTAGCGAGCGCCGTTGCGGCGACTTTTGTATTGAGCGCAGGCGCTGCGCACGCTCAAGCCTATCCTAACAAGCCTGTCACGCTCGTGGTCGGCTATGCACCAGGCGGCGCCACAGACCGCGTCGCGCGCTTAATTGCCAAATCACTCTCCGAACAAACCAAACAGAGCTTCGTTGTTGAAAACCGCGCAGGCGCCAATAGCAATATCGGCGCTGACTTAGTCGCTAAAGCCAAGCCTGATGGCTATACGCTTTATGTCGGCTCCGTCGCCAACACGATCAATAAATCACTCTACAAAAAACTGAACCATGACATCCTGACCGACTTCGCGCCGATCGTCACGTTGACGACGATCGCTAATATTTTGGTTATCAATCCTAAACTGCCTGTCAAAAACGTTAAAGAGTTTATCGCTTACGCTAAGGCAAACCCAGGTAAAGCATCTTGCGCCTCATCTGGCGCCGGTTCCTCGATCCATCTTTCCTGCGAACTTTTCAAAATGCAGGCTGGTGTTGATCTCCTGCATGTTCCTTACAAAGGCAGTGGCCCAGCTGTGATCGACCTTGTCGGTGGTCAAGTGGATTCCATGTTTGATAACCTTCCCTCGGCAATCGGCCAAGTTCGCGCTGATAAGTTGCGTGCGCTCGCTGTCACCTCTGCTGCCCAATCACCCTTCGCGCCTGGAGTTCCTACTGTGAGTGAGTCTGGCGTGCCTGGCTTTGATGTGTCTGCATGGTTCGCGATCTATGCACCAAAAGGCACACCGAAAGAAGTGATCAACCTGCTCAACACAGAAGTCAAAAAAGCACTGGCGTCCGATGAACTCAAAAAAGCATATGAAGGCGCTGGCTTTGAATTGCCACCTGCTCCAAATACACCGGAGCAACTCGCAAAAAGAACGCAAGACGAAGTCAGCAAGTGGGCTGCGGTCATCAAAAAGACTGGGCTGTCACAAGACTAAACTTGTAGAAGTGTGA
This sequence comes from Burkholderiaceae bacterium, assembly GCA_044368775.1. Lineage (GTDB taxonomy): Bacteria > Pseudomonadota > Gammaproteobacteria > Burkholderiales > Burkholderiaceae_B > Zwartia. The sequence continues at coordinate 3,823 of JBILJA010000007.1, read as the reverse complement.
TCAATGTGGGGCAATCCTTGGATTGCCCCTTTTTTTATACAGGTGTTGCGCCGACCGACAAACCACCACAGACATATAGGACCTGTCCGGTCACAAAACTCGCATCATCCGACAAGAGATAGGTAATCGCTCCTGCGATTTCCTCCGGAGTTCCCACGCGCTTGAGTGGAATACGCGAAGCAAAAGCCTCGCGCGCCTCGGGCGACATTGGATTGTTTTTCAAATACAACTCCGTTGCCACCGGCCCTGGTGCAACCGCATTGACGGTGATGCCCTGCGCACCCAGTTCGAGCGCCCAAGTCCGCGTCATGCCAATCAAACCGCTCTTGGCGCCCGCATAGGCGGTTCTTTTCACCATTCCCAACGCAGCACGACTTGAAATATTGACCACGCGTCCTCGACCTTTGCGCACCATCGAGGGCAAGCATGCCTGCAAACACTGCATCGGTGCCCGCATGTTGATTTGCAAAATTTCTTCGAACTCTTTGGACGTTGTTTGCGTCAACAAACTCGACGTGGTCTTACCCGCATTGTTAACGAGATGATCAATCTCAAACTGCGCAGTGATCTGCGCTAATACCTGCGCGGTCTCGGACTCTGAGATCAGATCAGCCGTAAAGAACGGACCCGGAAAATTTACGCCCTCCGCAGATCGCGCGACACCAATCACAGTCCCGCCATCTTTTGCGATACGCTGCGCTGTCGCGAGTCCGATGCCTTTGCTCGCACCCGTGATCAGCGTCACCGTTCCCGCAAAACGTCCGTCACTCATGTCGGGCTTACGCCTTGAATGGTGATGCGGTGCATTTCACGCCGCTGGCCAGGATAATCGTTGATGGCATAGTGCATGGTGCAACGATTATCCCAAAACGCCATCGAGCCTGGTTGCCAACGGAAACGACACGTCAACTCAGGCTTATGGCTCACCTGATATAAATATTGCAACAGCGGCAAGCTCTCGTCGCGGGTCATCCCTTCAAAGCAGAACGTAAAGGGCTGATTCACAAACAAACTCTTGCGCCCCGTTTCATCATGCGTACGCACAACAGGATGACGGCTGTCGATACGACCCACGTCCTCACGCAGTTTGGTTGAACGGGTGCTGTTACGCAATCGTGCATTCGCATTCAGAAAATCGTTGGAGTGAATAGCATGCAATCCCTCAAGCTGCTTTTTCATGGCAACGGACAAACGCTCATAGGCCAGATACTGATTAGCCCAGAGCGTATCGCCACCAACCTTGGGAACCTCACGTGCATAGAGCACCGAGCCCAGCGGTGGTTGTGGGTGGTAGGTCTCGTCCGTGTGCCACGTATCGCCGATCACATCCTTGTCGGTCACTTCTTTCACCACAGGCATGATCTGAGGGTACTTGTCATGCGTTTGATAGACAGGGGTTGTGCTGATCGGACCAAACTTTTCCACAAAAGCAATCTGCTGCTCGGGCGTCAGCGTCTGGTCACGAAAAAAGATCACCAGATTGTCTAGCAAAGCCTGGCGAATATCTTTGATGGTCGCTGCGGACAAGTCCTTCGAGAGATCAACGCCCAAAAGCTCCGCGCCAATCGTTCCCGTTAGTTTTTTGACATCCATAGTGATCATTACTCCGCTTTGATGCCTGCAGCCTTGACAACATCAGCCCATTTTTTCAAATCGACATTGACGATATCTGCGATTTCTTTGGGGTTGCGATAGCTGGCAGTCGCGCCCTGCTCGTTCATTTGCTTAACAAACTGTGGCGAAGTAATAACCGTCTTCATTGCCTCGGTCAGTTTCTTCACCACGGGCTCTGGCATATTCGCGGGACCAAAAACAGTGAACCATGCATCTAACTGAAACTCAGGCAAGCCCGCTTCAGCGGTCGTGGGCACATCAGGCAACATGGGGTGACGCTTTTCACTGGTGATGGCCAAGGCGCGCAAGGTACCTGCCTTGAGATGTCCCATCGCTGTCGGTGGTGTCGTGATAAACAAATCAATCCGACCCGCGAGCAAATCCTTCATTGCAGGCGCCGCGCCAGCATAAGGCACATGGACCATCTTGGTCTTGGTCTTGAGCTGAAGTAATTCCGCACCAAGATGCTGAATAGAACCTACACCAGAGGAGGCATAATTCAATTTACCAGGATTAGCCCGCGCGAACTCCACCAAACCTTTCAAATCCTTGATCGGTGAGTCCTTGGGCACGAGGACTAAATGAGGGCCTCTGATCACTTCTGCGATGGGTGTGAAACTCTTGACAGGATCCCAAGGCAGACTCTTAACCAGCGCCGGATTACCCGTGTTAAAGCCCTCATAGGCGAGCACAAGCGTATAGCCATCGGGATTAGCGCGGGCCACGTATGAATTACCAATACCGCCACTCGCGCCAGCTTTGTTTTCAACAATCACCATCTGACCCAGCACATCTTTGAGCTGATTGGCCAAGATTCGTCCTGCAATGTCTGTTGTGCCGCCCGCCGCGACAGGCACAATGAGCGTGATAGGCTTTTGAGGAAAACCCTGAGCTGCTGCACTGGCCATCGATACCATAAGCGACACGCCGACTGATAACGCCTGTCTATTTTTTATCGTAATGTTTCTTGCAAGATCTCGATCTTAAACGCTTTTTATCTCTAAAAAGGCCATAAAAGCAAGAGTGCTAACCTCACAATGGACCCTCTTTCAGATGACCATACACGCATACATCCAACAAAACCTTAGATTTTTTAACCAGGGTAAGGATGCGTCTTGAGCCAGTGATTAGCAATATCGATTCTGCGTGTCACCCACACGTCTTGTTTTGTCGCAATATAGTCAAGCAACCTTCGCAACCCAGCCGAACGTGCTGGGTGACCGATCAGACGCATATGCAAACCCACAGACATCATTTTTGGATGCGTTTTACCCTCTTCATAAAGCGTATCAAAGGCATCTTTTACAAAATGAAACCACTCATCGGAGGTGCCGACAGTACCCGCATACTTACCATCGTTGTTGGTCAGAGAGTAAGGCACAACCAAATGCGGTTGACCTTCAACGGTCTGCCAAAAAGGCAACTCATCTGCATATGAATCAGAGTCGTATAAAAATCCGCCCTCTTCTGCAACCAACCGGCGCGTATTCACACTGGGACCATAACGGCAGTACCAGCCGAGTGGTCTTTCACCAATCGTCTTTTTGAGTGATTCAATCGCCAAGCGGATATGCTCGCGTTCCTGCTCCTCGGTCAACTCAAAATGCTTGATCCATCGCCAGCCGTGGCAACAAACGTCGTACCCCATTTGTCTGATTTTTTCAGCGGCCAAAGGATTGCGTTCCAGTGCGAGCGCGCAGCCAAAGATTGTTAAAGGCAGACCTCTTTCTTCGAAAAGCTTAACGAGCCGCCAAAATCCAACGCGGCTCCCGTATTCAAACATGCCCTCTGCCGCTAAATCGCGCCCTGCTTTGACTTGGTTTGAGCCATGCGCCTCTGTGAGTCCCGTTTCCGTAAAGCCCTCTCCATCCTGCACAGAGGGCTCTGAGCCTTCCTCGTAATTGATCACAAAATTCACAGCTAACCGTGCACCGCCCGGCCATTTGGGATCGGGAGGATTATTAGCATAGCCAATGAAGTCGCGAGCAGGTTGCCAGCTCATCTTCGGTCTCCGAGTATCTTTTATTCAATTTAAACCAAGAATCTCTATCAGTGTTGCCTCGCTGTTCTTGGAACTTAAAAATCAGTAACCCATGCATTTGCCAACAATTTCCACCTCTTTTTCTTTAAACTCATTCATACCATCCAAACCCTAGGAGTTTGCTATGTTGCTCGATACTGTTGATGCGTTAGATATCCATATCCTTGT